>NZ_JBYSXE010000043.1:0-36116 GCF_058781925.1 Sphingobium sp. FW306-1B-F04DB
TTTTCGCGGTTTTCTGCAGATCGGCGTACAATGGCATTGTAGAGGTCAGGGGTTCGATCCCCCTCGGCTCCACCATCACAAACCCACGATTTCCGGTCATTTACCAGCCTTCCGTGTCGGGAGCGAGATGATCTTGGTTCCGATCTGGTTCCGACGGTGCGCCGTGGTGAGCTTGTCCATGTCGGTCCAATAGGCCTCGATCGCCTCGATAAAATCCTTCAGATAGCCGGGTCGCAGGTGGGTGTAGTTCCGACCTGAGCCCTTCTCGCTGTTGTGGCCGGCGGCCGAATCTATCTGCGCCTGGGGCACGCCGACCGTCTGCAGATAGGTGTGGACCGTATGGCGCAGGCTGTTGGGCGAGCCCCACGGGTTGCCCTCGCTGTCGACGATCCCGGCATCGACGAGACACCGCGAGAACGACCCGCGAATCGAATAAGTCGGGCGCTCGAAATATTCCGGAACCTCGGCATTGGCCCACGACGTCGCCTTGGTGAGCGCCCGGTAGCAAATGATCTTGCCGTGACGATCCTTCAGCCAGGGCGACAGCGAAGGGGCAACTGGAACGATCGTCCGCTTCTTCGTCGTCTGCTTGCGGCCGGGTGCATTGAAGAACACCAGGCCATTGCGCAGTTGGTCCGATTCGAGCTCCATGATCGCCTCGGTGCGGCCGTGGGTCGACAAGCTGATCATCGTGAACAGGTGGACGTGATGGCGGTCGGTCTTGGACCACGCCTGCTCTAGCAGCGCCGCGACCTGCTCCTGATCGTACTCGACCTCTTTCGGATCGGACCGCGTTTCCGGATCCACGGCCAGGACTGTCGGCACATAGGGGAGGGTGCGCTTTTCGACGGCCCATTTCATGGCGCGCATCAGTGCGGCGCGGTCTCCGAATATAGTCTCGCCCTTCACCCCCTCTGCAAAGCGCATGTCATAGAAGCGCTGGATGAAAGCATCGTCGGTCAGCTTGTCGACGGTGATGTCGCCGCCTTCCTTGTCAAAGAAGCGCTGCCAATGGCGCACTGAATATCCGTACTGCGCGGCGCGGGCTTTCTTCGATCCTTGCTGGGCGAGCCACATGCTCATGATTCGACTGACGCTGGCCTGGCCGAGGTGGTCGACCTTTTCCGGCTTCCCGTTGGCGCCGTAATGCGCGGCAAGGGCTTGGACCGCTTCGTTTGGCGGATAGCCATCGTTGTAGTCGCATATGCCAGTGCTGATTCCGCGGCTCGTTTTTGCTCCGGGGTCATTCCACTGGATGGCCCAATGCTCGCGGTCCTTGCGCCAGTGCAGCCAGAAGCCACCAAGTCGGACCCGCTCATCACGTTTTGCCATGCGTCCTCAAGTTCCTTTGCCTGCAGCTCAGCGAGCACAGAGTACATGCGCGACCCGACCATCGCCATAACGTGGTCCGGGTCGAGGTGCAGGCGCTCGCCATTGCGGGCGGCGCGCTGCACCTTCGCCATGATCTCGTCGAAAGGCATCCCCATCAAACCAACCCCTGCAAAATATCCTGCGCCAGCACCTCGAGCGCCAGCGCCCCGTCATTGTCGCCTTTCGCGCGCAACACTTCAGCACGCCGCGCCGGTTCGTTGAACGCGGCGACGATCATGGCGGCGGCGTCGGGGTCGATGGCGTCCGCGAAGTGCTGGCCGCTGCGGAGGATCTGTTTTCCGGCTGCGGTGATCATGCTACCGCCCTCGGTGCTGTGATGCGCAGAAGTCCGGTGGGTACGTTCGTTCCAGCATCCGCGAAGCTACCTACGGGCAAGTCGCGCCATTCGCCCTTGATCTCGTCGTGATCATAATGGGCCGTCGCGGGCAGAATTGATACGAGCGTTCCGCCAGGCTTGAGGAACTTCACCGCGTGCCGGACGTGCTTGGCATAGTGCCGACCATAGAAGGGCGGGTTCATGACGATCTTGTCGAACTCCGGCGTGGGCGCCTGTTCGAGGAAGTTCGCCGTGACGACCGAATGCCCCTTGGCGCGCGCCTCGGATGCTCGCGGGGCGTGATACTCAATGCCGAGCGCCCGACAGCCGCGAGCACGCAATTCGTCGAGGATTCGCCCGTCGCCGCAGGAAGGCTCGAGCACGCGATAAGCGGGCGGTTCGCTTCGGCTATAATCCTGACGCCGGTTGATCCCCGCGTAATCCAGCGCGGCCTCAACGACCTCAGGGGGCGACCAATAGAATTGCAGATCCTTGGATACCGCAGTGCTGGCGCTCGGCCTTACGCCTTCTTCTTCTGCGTCCGGCAGCACCTCGCCATAGAACTCTCCAAGCGCACGGTTGATGTCGAGCAGCGTCCACTTGTCGAAGAAGACATGGGCATTACCATTGGCGAACTTGCGGACGGTTATCCCTCGATCGACCGTCGCAAACTGATCCGCTTCGTGATGTGCGTATCGGGGCGGCACGGTGTAGACGCGCCCGTCAAGGATTGCGTCCTCGCCGAGGTTATGAGCGGCGCCAATCGCCGACATCTCAGCATGTTCAAACGCCGGCTTGCCCTGATATGCAGCGAGCGCATTTACGACATCGCGGAATTTGTCGCGCGACCAGCCATAGCCATACTCACCCCAGCCATTCAGGATTATACGTTTCGGAAGTCCCTTGACGCCGATCCTCACCTTGGAGTGCGATTTGTAGGCAGGGTCCAGGTCGGCGAACACCTCTGCCAGGCCGCGCAGGATATGGAAGCGCGGGCGCACGAAATAGTCACCGAAGGTCGCCTTCGCGTTGTCGAAGGTCAGCGGCGGCGGATCGGCGATCGTCCGCTCGAAAAGCTGCTTGTCCTTGGCGCTGGCGACGCGAGCAATCTCAAGACGGTTGTAGATCGCCTTCCATCCGGATTTGAGCAGGTTCTTCTGCAGGCTGCTGGCATGCAGGTAGGACTTGCTTCCCACCGGCTCGACGAAGGCGCCTTGGACCGTAGCAGCCATGCCCAAGCGATCGAACGCCGCGTTATAGTCGCCGATCGCGTCTTCAATAGCCGCGTGCTTTTGCTCGTACTCGCCGATCAGGTCGAGAACGGTGCGCTGAAGGGCTGGGACACTCACGCCGCATCACTCCGTCTCGGCTCACCGTTCAGCACGCGATCCCGGAACATCGCCTCCGAGACCCCGAACTGACGGGTGTTGCGCATGTAATCCTGACGCAGCCGATCCACCTCAGCCTGTGCCGCGCGGTGTTCAGCCCTTGCCTTGTCGAGCCGGGCCAGCGCCTTCTGCTCTTTGGTCATCGAATTTCCCGGGGCGGGCTTATTGGGCGCCGCCCCGTCCCTTGTGAATTTCAAACTATCGTCCGAACCTCGTCGAGCGACGCCGCGAGCGAGATGCCCTTGCGCGCCCGGTGCTCGTTGATCCGCGCCAGGCGATAATCGGGCTCGGTGCGATACCGCTCCCTGCGGCGCTTGTGCTTCCTCGCCTCGCGGGCGCGCAGCATCACCTCGACCTGTTCGGCCTCCGTCAGGCTGCGTGTGCGGCTGATGGCGTCGAGTCCGGCGAGGCGGCGTTCGGGGAGGGTCATCAGCGCTTGCCCCAGTTCACGCGGACGGACCCGAACACCAAGTTCAAGATTAATCCGGTAGTCCCGACATCGACGCCGAACTTGAAGCGCCAACCACCGCCGAACCGCGCCGCATGGCTGTTGAGCGGCGCGCGCAATGATGGCGCCCCGGTCGAACGCCAGCCATAGCCTTGCCAAGGCCAACGTTCGGCTTTCACGGTGAAGCGACCCAACTTCATCACTTCCGCCCCTTCAGCGCCTCGATCCGAAGATCGGCAGCGTCCTGCAGCTGCTCGAGCGCCGGGCCCGAGAAGTTGCCTTCGAGTGCAGCGAACCGCGACTTCACATCGGCGACCATCTCGGCGCCCCTGATCTCGTCCAGCGCCCGCTCGATCGTCATCATCTCGCCGCGCTGATCCTCGGCAGGGCCTTCGGAAGCCGCCGACTGCTCGGCTTCCTGGGGGGCGTCAGCAGCAGCCGATGCTTCCTCATCGGCTTCGTCGGGCTGGTGTGAAATCTGGTGTTCGAGGGCATCGAGGCGCGACATCGGTTCGTCGGCGGGGACATGCTCGATCGCGGCGGGCTCGGGTTCCAGCGTCTCGTCGCGCTCGAACACATCGTCATCGCGGTCCGTCGACATGGGCAGGCGCTTGGAAAGGCGGCGCATCACGGTCTTGCGCGCCATCTCACCCCACCATTGAACCCAAGGGCCATTCCTCGCGGCGCGGCTGACTGCGCGGACTTTCTCGATCTCCTCGTGGCTCATTACCTCGAGCAGCTGTGATCCGTCCTTGAGAACCGCGGTGGCGTAGGCGCCAATCGGGGCACCCCGGGGCTCGTTCAGCGCAGGCGGCTCGTGCTCCACGCTCTCGTCAAAGCCGAGCTTCCATACGAAATGGTCGTTTTCGTAAACCACATGCGCGCTGACCTTGGCGACGTCGCCGGATTGCCTGATCTTTTTCAGGACGCCCGCAATCATCGGCATGGCCTGCGCCTTGTTGCCGAACATGACGACCGCCGCCTCGCGGCCATCAGGCAGCAATCCGTCCTGCGCCAGACGCACGATGGCGCCGAACAGCGACTGACGATCCGAGCGCTGCAGGTCGGGATTGTTCTGGATCGCGGTCATCGCGACGCGCGTGAACTTCTCGACGGTGATGTGCGTCGGCAGTGCAGCCTTGAACTGCGGTGCCATCATGGTGAGGTTTTGCCGGATGACCGTGACCGGATCCGCGGTACGCGTTGCGAGTTGGGTAGCCATTATCGTGCCTCCATTTCCTTGACGTCGAACCGCCGGTATCCCTTGCGGGCGCCGATGTGCGTTCCGACCATTTCCTCGGTGATGAGCGTGCCGGCGCTGCCCTTGGTCTGGTTGCAGCCGATCCGGTACGAATTGAGCATTGCTGCGCCCGCTACTCCGATCTTGAGCATCAGCTCGCACTTGGCGACGTCGGCACGCAGTTCAGCCTCCTTGAGCGCGCGCTTTGCCTCCAGCCATTCGCAGGCCAGCGCGTCGGCGTGATTATCGAGCCGCAGGTCTATGACCGTGTCGTTCGGCTCGCCGAGCACTTCGATCAGCGTGTCGCCATCGCGGGTGTAATCCGGCTTCGGCGCATCGTTTGCGTGGACCGATTGCCAGAACTCGACGACCCGCGCCTCCATGTCCGCGAACAGTACGGGCCGGAACTCATAGGTGAAGCGCTCCAGCGCGTTGCCGCCGACGAGAACGATGACATCGCCATGTTGGCACCCCGAGAGGCCCATATATGCCTGGTTCTGCAGCAGGTACTGCAGCGGGGGCTCTTCGCCCCATTTCTTGCGCTCGAGCCAGTCGACCGTCTTGACCTCGAGGACAATGCGGCCGCGGCGCGGACACATGACGATCTGGTCGGGATGACCGCCAAGGCCGTTATCGTTGTCGAGCCGCTTCGGCGTCTCCAGCTTCTGATATCCGAAGCGATCGCATGCCGCGGCGATGATCGCGGATTCGAGGCGTATGCCCCATTCGATCCGCTCGTTACCGCCGAAGTCAGGCGTCGCGATGGTGCCCCGCTTGCGGTGCCAGAGCTCGAAGCGTGTAAGCCAGGGCGAGGCGCCGAACAGCGCTGCAACCTCGCTGGCGCCGACGACTGAAGCGCGGAATGCGTCGTCGCCGTCACCGGCAAGGATTTTGGTCTGCGCGTTCACGCTGCGATATCCAGTTTGGTCGCCACCGAAGCGTCGATCTTCTTCGCTGCGGTCGCGTGCATATCCGCGACAGCTCCGTCGATGGCCTCACGCGGGTTTGCGGCATAGGCTGTCCCGACGGCGCTCACTCGCGGATTCCACGCAGTCGCGTACCAGCGACCCTGTTCGTCGTACCCCGGTTTGCCGACATCGACACGGCTGCACTCGCCGCTCTCGACGATCTTCCTGATATGATCTGCGGGGATGAAATCGCCGGACGCGCCATCCCGTGCGACCGAAACCATCCTCTTACCGATGTGAGCCATGCCCGGCGTCTCCATGCCGATGATGGCGTCCAAGCGGGCCTTCAGCTTGAGGTTCTTGGAGATGACGCGGCCGAGGCTTTCAACTTCGGCCTGCTTCTCGATCTGCAGGCGCTCGGCCTCGGCGCGGGCGCTGGCCAGTTCCGAGGTCAGCCGTTCGCGCAGCCGGTTGGCCGGGTACGCGCGCAGGGCATATCCCCCGGCGAACGCGATGGCGGCGATTGCGATGGTCTCGATCATGCGGTTTCTCCCGTCAGTGTTTCAGCCTCGGCTTCAGCGAGCTTGCGCATGTCGGCCATTGCCGCTTCGTTGCCGTCGTAGAACCGGCAGGGATTGATCGGAGAGCCGCTCTCGCGATAGATCAGCATCGCGGCCAGTTCGGTGTTGAACCGTGCTTCCAGCGCCTTACCGGCATCACCCGCCAGCGTGACGGTCCAGCCCGCGCGGCAGTGCGTCGTCTCGCAGGTGTGCCATGATCCCATTTCGAGCGCTTGCGGTTGCGATACCGCCGCGTAGATCGCCTGGTGGATGTTCTCGATCTTGGGGATTTCGACCGTCTCGGCGCCCTTTAGGCCCGAGCAGTCCGAGCAGCGCGAGCAGCCCGAGCAGCGCGAGCAGTACGAGCAGCCCGAGCAGTACGAGCAGTACGAGCAGTACGAGCAGTACGAGCAGTACGAGCAGTCCGAGCAGTACGAGCAGCGCGAGCAGTACGAGCAGTACGAGCAGTCCGAGCAGTACGAGCAGCGCGAGCAGTTGGTGCAGTTGTCGCAATCGATCAGCGACAGCAGAGCCTTTTCAGCCGCCTCGCGCGATCCGTGATATGCGATGCTGTTGCGATTGCCGCGCTCGTCGATGAGCCAGCCATCTTTCTCGGCGATCGTTCTGGTTACGCCCTCGGCCATTACATTTCTCCCATGCTGCGCTGTTCGATCTCCCGAAGCCGGGCGGCAGCGTTCCTGACCCACTTCATTGCGGGCGTTTCGATTTCGGCGATGTCGCCAAGGACTCGGTCCAGATCGGCGGACGGGGCCGCGACTTTGGACAGGGGGCGGGTGGCGCGGGTCATGCCCCCAACTCCCGAACCCGAGCCCGCATCGCCCGGTCCCACTTCGCCTGAGCATCCATCTGCTCGAACATGCGGGTAACGGTCGCCAGCGTCTGACCTGCGCCCTCGGGCACGATCACAACGGGGCGGGGGCCGAGTTCAGCCTTTGCAGCCACGACGGCCAGCAGGTTCCGCTCGTGGGCGGACAGCGGCGCGGCGGCTTCGATGTGGGTGGCTTTCGCCATGGTAAGTCCTCACAGCCGGGGATCGGCTATGGGGATATACTGCATATGTGCAGGTAAGCCGTCAAGAAGAAAATGCACATGTGCAGCGTCAAAGCGCTGCGCATAAAGCTTTCAACGAATCAGACGGGCACCGCCTCGGCGTGAATATCGAGGGCGGCGCGGCGGAAAACCTCCTCGCCCCACTGGTTGAAGCTCATGCCGGACAGCTCGGCCGCACGCACTACCTGCGCATGCAACTCCGGATCCACACGGATCGAGAGCCTGCCGGAATAGGGGCGCTCCGGTTCCTTGCCCGCGACCTCGCAGGCCCGGATGTAGCAGTCCACCGCATCCCGGAACGCCTTGATGATGCCCGCTGGCGTCTCGGCGTGGAACGTGACGACATCCGGGATGCCGGCCAGTCGACCGGTCAGGATCATGTCGTCGGGATCGAACTCGATCCGGGCAAATTGCCCTTTGTAGGTGACCGCCTTCATGGCGCTACTCCCACCTGCCTTAGATAATCTCTCACCGCGCGAACGATGTAATGCTCAACAGGGTTGCCTGGCTTGGGCCGCTCGAAGCTGCCGATCGCTCCGTCCAGCTCAAAGGTAACACGCCGGCCTTCCTCCTGCACCACCGTGCAACCGATGCTCGTCAGTAAATCGTCGATCGCGTCCCAAGCGAGGGACGGGACCGGCTCTGCAAAGACCGCCTCGAGTGTTTGGCGCTGAAACCCATTCATCTGCCAGCATAATCCGCCGTTGCGCGCCAGTGGTGGCACAATCTGCTGTCACCGTGGGCCTCGGACCGGCGCGACGTCAAGGATTCGGCAATGCCCTCATTCCAAACCACGAGAAGTACGCGTGATTTTGTAACTGGTGGTGTAGGATTTTATGGAACAGACTGGGAACATGCTGGGCGCAACAATACGAATTGAACTGGACAATCCCGAGTGCGAGAACGGCTGTTCTACGTGCTTTCTGGACTGCGCCATGTGCCGAATCATGATTCAGCGATTAGCTCGCGAAATCGAGCTATTGCTGCGCGAGAGGCCACGCCGATCGCATCCTTCGTGGGCGAGTTGGAACGCTGATCTTGTAGCAACCCAAGCCCATATGACAGAGCTTCGCACAAGGCTCGAAGCGATTGATCCGTCACGCGCCCGCTCGGGAGCAATGGAATTAGCGCCGCCACCAGAGGCGCCATTGTCTCTGGATTTGGGCGCTCGTATGGGATCGACGCTCTACCACTGAGGAAGTCCAGGATTGATGGCTCCTCGGCCGACATGGCCAAGGCATGCAATGTCGGCACACTGGTGACGGACTTATAATCCGGCTTCACGGCGCGGCTAAGCGTCGTGTCTGATCCTATGCCTGGCGTTTCTTCTGCCCACCGCTTCCACGACCAACCCTTCTTCTTGCGAATGCGGTTCATCCAATCGGCGATGATTTCCTGTTCTGGCTGCATGAATGCAGGATAGCCCAAAGGCACCCGCGAATTCACGCTGCACATATTTGCGCTAGACATGCTGCACATATGCAGTTAATTTCCAGCGCATGATTGATCCTCTCGACCCGTCCACGCTGCGAACCGCTCGAGAAGCGGCCAAGCTTTCCCGTGCCGAACTGGCGCAGGCCTCCAAGGTCCACGAGACCACCATCATGAGGATCGAGAAGGGCGAGGTAGACCCCCGGCTCGATGGAACGTGGGCACCTTTGGTGCGTGCGATCCAGGCTGCTGAGCCCAAGGCCGCAGCAGCATGACCGCGCCCTTCACCCCCGAACAGGAAGCCCGGCTTCGCGAGATCGTTCGCGAGGAGATCAAGCGGCGAGACGTCGCCCGCCGTGAAGGGCAGCGGAGGTCTATTCCATGAACACCCAGCTATCAGCGATTTCGCGCATGCTTGGAGCGTCCTCGCGAAGCTCGACGCTCTCGCTGGCCTCCATGCGCTCGGCCGACGCGACAATCTCGGCGCGTATTTCGTCGCGGATGCCGGGAAACCTCTTTTCCAGCGCCCTGATCGTACAGACTGCGAGCGCGGATGCGAGATCAATTCCGGGAATGCGCGGGACGTCTGCCGCGGCTTTTTCGAGAATTCTGCGTAGTTCTGCGTCGTCCATTCAATCCTCCCTGCGCACCTTGCTAGCCGCAGGATGGCCGAAGGGAGCGGGGAGTCAATCTCCGCTCCTGGAGGGCCTTTGAGATGGACCGCTGCACCGTCTGTGGCGTCACGCCCGCCTTCGTCGAACCTTGCAACGTTCCCCAATGTCCCAGCGCGACGCATAGCGCGCCGGGTCGCAGCCTCGGGGATGGGTCGCTCGCCGCGTACCCCGGGGAAGGGCGCGCCGACAGTTTGCCACCCCCCCGGCGGACTGTCGGCGCGTTCGTTGCATCCTTCGCGGCCCACACGATCCACCGCTGGGCCAAGCTGCTCGGCGAGCCTCGCAATGATCCGGCGCACGACGGCGCCGATCTTGATCCCCTCATCGCAACCGCGCTCGCGGTGAACGACGCGGCCGCAGCACGGCGCGCGGCTTTCGAGCTCGACGGGCTCGGGATCGGATTTCCCCTTCATCATGGAGCGCGTTAATGGGCCACGATCGTAACAGTGTCGTTCCGAAAATTTACGCGCTCGATGAAGACGAGTTCCATGCCGCCTTCATGGTTCTGCTGTCGCGGCTGATCAAGGAACACGGTGCGGCGAAGGTCGCGCAGGCGCTGGGCTACCAGTCGAAGCGCCAGCTCGGAAACCTCGCAAACGGCTCGCTGCCGGGCCTGCGCGCCTACTACAATCTGCTCGCCCTCGACCAAACTGCCCATGACGAGCTCGACGGCGAGTATCAGCAGCGCAAAGTCCCCAAGGACGCAATCTGCGGCACCGACCCGCTGACGATCTCGATCATCACGCTCGCCAGTCAGGTAGCCGAGGCGGAATCGCCCGACAGCCCCGGCGGTACCGACGTGATTGATCACGAAATCCTGAAAATGGACGAAACGCTGCTGCGCAAGGTCCACCGCGTGACCGGTACTTGGCTGACGCGGCTCGCCGACATTCGCAAGCCCAACCTGAGGACCGCGGCATGACCCCGCGGAACTACAAGCCGCGCAAGCCCGTCACGCCCGATCCTGCATCCGCGCGCCGGGCGATGATCTTCAGCTTCATCCTGGCCGGGGCGCTTGCGGCGCTTGCGGCTGGGCTCATCGTGGGAGGGAACTGATGCGCTGGGTCGAGATCCGCGAAATGGTGCAGATCAGCTTCTGGTGCGGGCTGGGATTCACGGCGGGGGCCGGGATGATTATCGCCGCGTCGGCGCTGGTCAGCCATGCCCTGCGCGCGGTGCTGGGGTGATCGAGCCCGTCGTCATCGGCTGCGCGACGCTGTACCTCGGCAACGCCTATGACATCCGTCCCCGGCTCGGCTGGATGGACGCCGATGTCATGGATCCCCAGTACGAGTTCAACAACTCGGGCGGCGGGGCCTTTCGCAAGGCGCGCGGCGCAAGCGACCAGATCGTCGCCGAAGGCCTCGATCAGGGCTTTGACCACGCCATCATCAACCCGCTGCTGTGCGGCTCTGTCGTCGTGTTCTGTCACAACGACCAGCTGCCGAAACTGCTGACCTATCTCGACGGATGCTTTCACCGCTTCGCGCTACTGACGTGGACCAAGCCCAACCCGTCGCCGCACAGGAACAAGCACTACCTGGCCGATACCGAGCCGTATATTCATGCCTGGAACCGGGGTTATCACCCCCGCGGCGGGCACCACGACATGCACCGGTGGACCTCGGCACCGTCCATGCCGTCGAAAACCTTCGGCCACCCGACGGTGAAGCCCGATGCCGTGATGGACAAGATCATGGCGAACGTTGCGGGCGCAGTGGTCTGCGATCCCTTCATGGGCACTGGTTCGACCGGCGTTGCAGCGATCAAGGCCGGTTTCAATTTCGTGGGGATCGAGAAGAACCCGGTGCATTTCGAGACCGCATGCCGCCGCCTCCGTGATGCGCAGGAGGCCGTGGCAGCATGACCCCGGTCAAAGCCACCATCCGCCGCACCGATTTACGCGGACGCACGCGCTCCGTCGAGAAGTTCCGGGCGCTGTTTGTCGCGCCGTCGGTGACCGCCGCGAATGCCGCACCCGCAGCGGGGAGCAGGGCGCGATGAGGCTACGGGTCTCAGCCGAGGATCGCGCCCGCGTCATGGAAATGATCGAACGCGCCGTCGCTAGCGGCAGCGAGTGCCCGAGCAATCTCGACATTGCGATGGCGGTGGGCGCGGACAGCGTCTCGACCGGCGCTCGCGTCATCTCCGTGCTTGAACGCGAGGGCCTGATCCGGGCCGAGCGCTTCGGCAAATCACGCATCGTCACCATCGTGGCGACCGGCAGGAGCACCGCAGGCGCCCGCCACAAGCCACACTGGCGGTTGCGGGCGAACAATGTGAACGCACCGAAGCGTCCCTATCGCACGCCTATTCGTCATCACCTCGCCAATCCCGACCCCAGAGACGTCCCACCCGTCATCGACCGTGATCCATGCCCGCGCTGCGGCGTGCGTGCCGATGTCGGCTGCGGCCACACCGCGACACGGCTGTCAGTGAGGTTTCCATGATGGATCGCTTACCTCTCCCTGAACCGCTGATCCTGACCGATGCCGACCGGCTGACGCTGGAGAACAGCCGGGATCACGTCCAGGCGCGCGACGCTCGGATGCCTTCGCTGCGCTCCAAAAAGGGCTGGAGAACCCGGAAGCGGAGGACTGGTGCATGACCGACTTCACCCAGAACCTCGGCGGATCGCAGCAGTTGCGCAACTACCGCACCATGCGCCGCGCCGGAATAGATCTGTCCATTGCGGCCGAGCGCACGGGCATCACAATCGGCGAGGCGAAATTGATCGACGCCGACGACGCGAAATCCCCGCCAGCCGCGGAGGCCTATCAACCCCTGACCGCGGGGCCTGCGGTTGCAACGAAGGAAATCGATATGCCCAAGCATGACGACGTGACCGAAACGCCCGAGGACAATGACCCGCTGATTGAGCTCGCAGCCGAGACATTGCGCGGTGATATCCGCGACAGCATCCTTTCATGGTTCAAGGCTCAGCCCAAGGCCTGGCCGTTCATGGCGGAGCGCGAGCAGCGCGATTTCGCAGATGCGGCGGACCGCTATTCGCGCCAACTCGTCAAGCGGGTCGCGCAAATCATCGCGGCCGGCGAACGGCCTTGCATCGTCGCCCGCCTTGTCGAGTACAAGGAAAAGGACGGCGTCGAGGCGAAGTTGAAATTTCCTTCGACCGGCGACGTGGTTGCGTCGCTCCATGAAGCCTGCGGTCGCGAGGTTCTTGTCGTCACGTCCGGCGCCGACGAGTTCATGGAAGAGGCTGGCGCGCCCGAGATCGATGCCGATCAGCCCAAGTTTCCCGACATCGGCGACGAATACAACGAGGCGGCGTGATTACGCGCTTCACCATACCTGGCCCGCCGGTCGCAAAGGGTCGTCCCCGCATCTCGGTGCGGGGCGGCTTCGCGCGCGCCTATACTCCGGGGAAGACGGTTTCATTCGAGGGCAGGGTTGGCGCCGCTGGCTTTGACGGCATGTGCGGCCGCAGTCCGGTGGAGGATCCGATCGCGCTGCGCGTCGATGTGTTCCTCCCGATTCCGCCCTCATGGTCGCGCAAGAAACAGGCCGCGGCCCTGAACGGCACCCTCAGGCCGACTGCGCGCCCCGACGTCGACAATTTCGCCAAGGCTGTTCTCGACGGCCTCAACGGCATTGTCTGGCGCGATGATGCCCAGGTCGTCGTCCTGACCGCCACCAAGCGCTATGCAGCGCTGCCCCGCGTCGAAGTCACGGTGGAGGCAGCGTGACCGCGCCGACTTTCCTCATCACAACTGGTCGCAAGACGCCGGGCGCGCGCCTGAGCATGCCCGGGCACTGGGGCAACATCCTCTTTCACACGCCCGAGGCCGCTGAGGCTGAGGCGCGACGCATCGGCGGCCCGAACGCAACCATCACGCGGGGGCGCTGCCGGTGAGCAGATATGCCGCCATATTTACCGGCCAGCGGATCGTGCAACGCGCCTGCGATCTGACAGGGCTCACGGTTCCCGAACTGATGGGCCCGTGCCGCGTGGCTGAAGTCGTCGGTGTCCGATGGGCGTGCATGGTGGCGATGCGCCTCAACGGCATGTCTATTGCCCAGATTGGTCGACGCATCGGGGGCCGGGACCACACGACCGTCATCCACGGGCTTCGCAAGGCTGAGAGCCTCATCGAGCACGATCGGGACTTTGCCGCGCTGGCGGCAGCTTTGGAGGCCGCGTGACAGACTTACCAGAACCCCTGACGCCGCCCGAGTGCGACCTGCAGGACTTCCCGTTCATGCCGCTTCAGGTCGCGCGCCTCCGCGACAGCGATCTGGCGGCTGAGGAGGACCCGGAGGCATGCTGGTTCGCCGTCCTGCTATGGGCTGCATCGTGGCATCAGATCCCCGCCGGGAGCCTCCCGGACAACGACAATGTGCTGATGCGCCTGATCGGTCTGGGACGCGATTCGCGCACCTGGAAGAAGAGAAAAGCCGGAGCACTTCGCGGTTTTGCAAAATGTAGCGATGGAAGGCTGTATCACCCCGTTGTCGCCGAGCAGGCGCTTTCCGCATGGAACAGCAAGCTCCAACAGCGCTGGCGGACAGAGTGCGCACGGATCAAAAAGCACAACCAACGGCACAATTCCGCCATTCCTTATCCGACGTTTGAGGATTTCGCCGAGGGACAGTGCGAACCTGTCCCGCTTCCGGTCCCCAATTTGTCCCCGGGGACACTCCCCAATTGTCCCGAGGGAAAACCGATCCAAGGGACAGGGATAGGGACAGAGACAGGGAATAATATTGATGTTGGTGATAGCGCGAGCGCGCGCGTTGGTCCCGACGATTGGCCCGGAGACCTGATCGGAATCACCGACGAGATCGCCCGAATGGCCGGTGTCCGGCACATCGACCCGGCGCAGGTGCTCCGCAATCAGGAGACCGTCAACCGCTGGCTCACCGATGGCTTCGACCCAGAAACCGAGATCGCCCCCGTCATTCGCCAGGGCCTCGTCAACACCGATCAGCGCATCAGTTCCCTCGCATTCTTCGACGCCCCGATCCGTCAATCCAAAGCCCGCAAGGAGGCGGCTGCAAATGGCTACCAACCTTCAAACCGTGACGCCGAGCAAGGCCCTGGCAATCCGATGGTCAGAGCCGTCGCTGCCCGCCGCGCTAGTCGAGCCGATGCAGGACGCTGAGACCTGCGCCTATGCCTATCTCCCGGTCGTCGACCGTGACGTCGCCGCACTGATCCCGGACGTCATCGCAGGACTGGAGCCCGGGCTGGCACCGTCAACGGATGACCAGATCGAACGGATGATCGTCAAGATCGCGCTGCTGTATCCGAATGGCAAACTCAGCGACGGTGAAACCGCGGCGCGGCTCGAGCTCTACATCGATCTGCTGCGCGACATCCCGTTCGACATCCTCGCATCGGCGTTCCGCCGGATCGCCCAGACGAGCCGGTTCTTTCCAACCGTCGCCGAGTTGCGCGAAGTGGCCGCTCCAGAACTCGGCAAGCGACAGGCCAAGATCGGCAACCTGAAACGCCTGCTGTTCAAACACGAACGCGAGTGGTCGCCGCCTTTCGATGAGAGCCAGCGCTGCAGTCCCGAGGATGTGGCACGCATCAAGGCCGAGGTTGCCGCTGAGTTATCGGCGGGTCGCCCATGACCCACCACTTCGCCTGTCTCTGCGGATGCCGGACGGAATCGGACAACCCCCAACCGCCCAAGTGCTGGGGCTGCGGGGTGCTGATGTACCTCTGGAAGGCGGCAACCAGCATGGCGAACACCGCAACGAACGGACGGGGGGAGTGATGGCCGATCTCCTGAACTGGATCGCCGCGGACGGCGTCAGGGCCAGCGGTGTCGGCGTACTCGTCCTGACCGCACTGGCGCTCACCGCATCGGCGCTTGAAGCTCTGAGGGAGGCACGATGATCATTCAACCCGTCGATCGCTACGCATCGGCCTCGGTGCTCTCCGCAGTCGCAAATGCCCCCGTCGGTGTCTGCGACCTGATCTTTCGTGCCGCGGCCGACAATCCCCGCATCGTGAAAATCATCCGGTCGAGCTGCATCGTGCCGCGGTGGTGTCGGATGCGCCAGGCCATCGTCTACACCGCGATGACCGGCCTGCCCGTGTCGAGCCATGAAGTCGGACGGGCGCTCAACCGCGACCATTCCACCATCCTGTACAGTTTCCGCATCGCCAAGGCGCTGGTAAAGCGCGACGAGGATTTCAGGCTGTTGTGCGAACGGATCGCGCGGGCCGATGTGCCGTTGGCGGAGGCGGCGGAATAATGGCTGGCCGGGGTCGTCCTAAAAACTACAAACAGGAGTTCGCGGAGCAGGCGGAGACGCTTTGCTCGCTCGGTGCGACCGACATGGAACTGGCGGATTTCTTCAAGGTCGATGTCCGGACGATCTATCGCTGGAAGCATTCCCACCCAGAATTTTGTCAGGCACTCAAGGTTGGCAAGGACGTGTTGGACGATCGCGTAGAGCGCAGCCTTTACCAGCGCGCGGTCGGCTATAGTTTCAACGCGGAGAAAGTGTTTCACTTTCAGGGGCTTATAACGCGCGCGCCCATCGTCGAGCATGTGCCGCCCGATCCCGGTGCTGCCATGAGCTGGCTGAAGAACCGGCGCGGCGAGACCTGGCGCGAGAAATCCGAAGTCGACCTGAACGTGAAGGGCGATCTTGCCGAGCGTCTTGAGCGCGCCGAACGCAACCTCGCAGCGGGCAAGAATGCAGACGGCACCGATCGATCCTGAACAGCGCCTGCTCGAGCGCATTGCCGCGTTTCGATATGATCCGCTCGGCCATGCGCTGTTTGCCTATCCATGGGGTGAGGGGGCACTGCAGGGCGTGGCTGGTCCGCGCGTGTGGCAACGCGAGGTCATGGAGCAGATCGGCGCGCATCTGGCGGATCCCGAAACGCGCCATCAGCCCTGCCGCATCGCGCGGGCGTCGGGGCACGGTATCGGTAAATCCGCGCTGATCGCGATGCTGATCAAATGGGGGCTCGATACCTGCGTCGACACCCGCATTGTGACAACCGCGAACACCGAGGGCCAGCTACTCACCAAGACCGGCCCGGAAATCACCAAATGGTCGAATCTTTCGATCACGTCCGACTGGTTCAAGCCGACCGCAACCGCGCTAATCTCGACCGTCGCCGGCCATGACAAGGCGTGGCGCGCCGATCTCGTCACATGGTCGGTCAACAACACCGAAGCGTTCGCCGGCCTGCACAACCAGGGCAAGCGCATCATCCTGATTTTCGACGAGGCATCGGGCATCCATCCCAATGTCTGGGAGGTCGCGCTTGGTGCGCTGACCGACGAGCACACCGAAATCATCTTCCTCGCCTTCGGAAACCCGACGCTCAACACAGGCTCGTTCCGGGAATGCTTCGGCAAGCACCGCAACCTCTGGGACACCAAGCAAATCGATAGCCGCACCGTCGAGGGCACGAACAAGGCCTATCTCGACGAGCTCGTTGCGACCTATGGCGAGGACAGCGACATCGTGAAGGTCCGCGTCCGCGGCATGTTCCCGTCCGCCTCGTCGCTGCAGTTCATCGGCGCCGATCTCGTCCAAGCCGCCCGCAAGCGTGAACCCCAGGTCCTTCAATCAGACCCGGTCATCTTCGGCGTCGACTGCGCCCGCTTTGGTGACGACCACTCGACGCTCGCCATCCGGCAAGGCCGCGATGCCCGTTCGCGTCCGTGGAAGCGCTGGCATGGCGCCGATACCATGCAGGTGGCCGGCGATATCGCGATCGAGGCGCAGCGCTGGCATCCAGATGCGATCATGGTCGATGTCGGTGCCATGGGTGCCGGCGTCGTCGACCGCTTGCGCCAGCTGCTGCCGGACACGCTCATCGTCGAGGTGAACTTTGGCGGCAAGGGCCGTGACACCGAATGGGCCGCCGGGGTCAGGATCAGGACCAAGAACAAGCGCGCCGAGATGTGGTGCTCTATGCGGGGCTGGCTGGTGCATGGCGCGATTCCCGACGAGCAATGTATCGAGGACGACCTGACCGCGCCCGAATATGGCTTCGACGCCGACCAGCGCGTGCTGCTCGAAAAGAAGGAACACATGCGGGCACGGGGCCTGCCATCGCCTGACGACGCCGATGCACTGGCCTGCACCTTCGCCGAGCCAGTCGCCCCGCGCGCAGTGCCCGGCTATCTCAACCCCGCGAACTACGGCGTGCAGCAGGAATATTCCCGCTACGACGACTGACCTTTCCACCGGGCGCGCCGTTGTTGCCCCGCCGCCATCTGGGTATTTGAATACCCGATGTGCATCGTCCCCAAAGCTCCGAAACCGACAACGGTTCCTGAACGCCAGGCGGCACAGATGCCGGAGCGTGATGCGGCGCAGCGCCAGCTTGATCCGTCGCGCCGCCGCCGTGGCTACTCCGCGCTAATCCAGGCCGGAAACAATGCCGCGCTTCAACCGGTGTCGACGACGTCCGCAGTCCTTGGCGGGTAGCGTGGCGACGCTGACGCTCAATCCCCGCAACGAGCCGAGCCTGATCAAGCACGTCAAGGCGCGCGCCGCATCGATGATGCGCTGCCAGGACGACCAGAAGCAGGACTGGCACGAAATCGCCGCACTGACCGGGCACCCCCGCATCGAAGCGCTGATGACGACGGCAACGGGGACGAGGCGCCCCAAGGCTAGGGCACTCTACGACGGCCATGCCACGCGGGCGTTCCGCTATCTGGAATCGGGGATGTATTCCGGCCTGTCCTCGCCCAACCGGCCATGGTTTAAGTTCAAGCTCGAGGATGATGACCTGACGGCAAGCCAGGCGGTCAAGATCTGGCTGGAGCAGTGCGAGCAGGTCGTCGCGATGATGTTCGCCGGCTCCAACTTCTACCGCGTGGCCCGTGCAAATTACGGCGAGCTCGGCAAGTTCGGGACCGCAGCGGGCGTGATGGACGAGCACTGGGAACGTGGCATCAGCTGCACCGCGCTCACCATAGGCGAGTACGCGATCGGGACCAATCGCTACGGCGACGTCGACACGCTGATGCGCATCCTGGGCATGGATACCCGCCAGATGGTGCAGTCCTTCGTCCACCGCCCCGACAACTCGATGGACTGGTCGCGGGTGCACGCCAACGTCAAGACGGCGTGGGACAATTCCAACTACACGCAGGTCTTCCGCGTCCGCCACCTGATCGAGCCCAATGCCGATTACCGCCAGAATGGCTGGGGTGCTGAGGGCATGCGGTGGCGCTCCGTCAAATGGGATGAGGCTGACGCCGGGGAAAAGGGCGACGGCCGCACGCTCGAGGAAAAGGGCTATCACGACAAGCCGTTCTGGGCGCCACGCTGGAAGCTCTACGGCTCCGACGTCTGGGGCACCGGGCCCGGCCATGATGCGCTGCCGGACATGCGCGAATTGCAGTTCCAGGCCAAGCGCAAGGGCGAAGTCACCGATCTGGTGACGCGGCCGCCGACACAGGGCCCGGCGAAGGATTTCAAGCTGCGGCCCGGCGCCCACACCGCTGTCGCCAGCATGGATGCCGGCAAGGTCGAGGTGATCTACGAGGCGCCCTATCAGGCGATCGGGCTCGTCGCCGAGGATGTCGAGCGCTGCCACCGCGCCATCGACGAGGCCAGTTATGCCGACCTGTTCATGGCGATTTCGCAGATGGACGGCGTCCAGCCTCGCAACGAGCAGGAGCTGATCCTGCGCAACGACGAGAAGATGACGCAGCTCGGCCCTGTAATCGAGGGCGTCAACAACGACATGCTGGCCATCGGCGTCGACCGCGCATTCGGGATTGCCGAGCGCGGTGACCTCCTGCCGCCGCCCCCTGAAGAAATCGCCGGCATGCCGATCGAGATCGAGTTCATCTCGGTGCTGGCGCAGGCGCAGAAGATGATGGGCATGGGGCAGACCGAACGCTCGCTGGCCTTCGTCGGCGCGGTCGCACAGTTCCAGCCCGACGTCATCGACAAGATCGATGGTGACGCGCTCGTCGAGGATCACTGGTCGCGCAGCGGTGCACCCGCGGTCGGCATCCGTGACAAGGACACCGTCGAGCAGATCCGCGGCGCACGCGCTCAGCAGCAGCAGATGGAGAAGATCGCGGCGCTTGCGGCTCCGGCCAAGCAAGGCGTTGAGGCCGCGGCGCTGCTTAACGAGATCGGGCAGCAGTCGGTATGACCCCATCCGAGAAGGTCGAGATCAAGGGTCTGGTGGAAAGCCCGGCATTTCGCAAATTCCTGTATCGCATAGTCGAGGCGTCGGGTATCTGCATACCCGCTTCCAAGGCAGACACGGCCCTTCTCTACGAAGGCAAGCGCTCCTTGGGGTTGGAAATCCTCGGCTGGGTAGACGCAGCTCTTCCTCAGACCACGAACAGCAGTCAGCCGCTGGCCGCACTGCATCTGGCGATAGCCGAGGAACTGAACCTCAAGGAGAACCGCAGTGACCGACGAAACCACGACCGATACGACGACTCCGAATGACGCACCCGCCACCGAGCCGGGCGCGGAAACGGCTGTCGACACGACCATTCTCGGCGGGGATTCCGCCGCTCCAGCAGGGGAAGGGGGTGATCAAGCCGCAGCGGGCGAGGGTGACAAGCCCGAAGGCGAAGCGGATGCCGACACCCCGAAGGACGATGCCGACAAGCCCGTCCTGACCGGCGCCCCTGACAAATACGAATTCGAGATGCCCGAAGGTGTCACGCTCGACACCGAGGCGCTTGAGGTCGTGGAGCCGGTCCTGCGCGAGCTCGATCTCAATCAGGAGACCGCAGCCAAGCTCGTCGGCGCCTATGCCGAGAAGGTCCTGCCGCTCCTACAGGCGCGTGCCGAGCAGGCCGCCGATGAGACCGGGGCGCAGATCCGGGCGGAATGGTCGCGCCAGACGCTGGCCGATGCTGAGATCGGCGGCGCCAAGCTCGACGAGACCAAGGCGATGTCTGCTCGGGCGATGTCGAAGTTCCTGCCCGCCGATGGCGAGGGCCAGGTCTTCCGCACTTTCCTCAACGAATCCGGGCTCGGCAACCACCCCGAGATGGTGCGCTTCATGGCGCGCGTCGGTCGGGCGATCGGCGAGGCGAATATCGATCCGGCGGCGAGTGGCGGCGAGCAGCTGAGCACAACGGAAAAATTCTACGGCAAAGGGTACGGCAAGAAAGCCGGTTAATCGAGGGAGTTAAGCAATGGCAGTTATCGGACAGGTACTCCCGACGATCGTCGATCTGACGAACCGTCTGGACCCGGATGGCAAGATCGCTGCCATCGCGGAATATCTCGAGCAGACCAACGAGGTTCTGTCGGACATGACGTGGCGCGAGGGCAACCTGCCCACGGGCGAACGGACCACGATCCGCACCGAGCTTCCCACGGTCGGCTTCCGTGCCCTCAACGAGGGTGTCCCCCGCTCCAAGAGCCGGACGGCGCAGGTCGACGAAGGCGCTGCCATGCTCGAGGGCAACAGCCAGGTCGATCGCAAGCTCGCGATCCTCTCCGGCGACATCGGCGCCTATCGCCTCTCGGAATCGACGGCGTTCTTCCAGGCGATGAACCACCAGATGGGATCGACGCTGTTCTTCGGAAACGCATCGACGAGCCCCAAGGAGTTCACGGGCTTTGGACCGCGCTTCGACGACATCGGTGATCAGGTCATTGATGCCGGCGGCACCGGCACCGACAACAGCTCGATCTGGCTTGTCGCCTGGGGCCATCAGGTGACCGGCATCTATCCCAAGGGGACCAAGGGCGGCATCCACCACATGGATGTGTCGGCATTCACCGGCATGGCCGACGATGGCTATCCGATGGGCATGGAAGTGCTCGACGCCGACGGCAATCCCTATCTGGGCTACAAGGACCATTACGAATGGAACTGCGGCCTCAGCATCAAGGATCGCCGCTACGTTGTCCGCATCGCCAACATCGACAAGTCGCTGCTGACCAAGGATCAGGCCACGGGTGCTGATATTCAGGACCTGATGGTGCAGGCGGCCGAGCGCATCGAAACGACCAGCGGCGCCGCTTGGTATATGCCGCGCGCTATCCGCGGCATGCTCCGCAGACAGCTCCTGCACACCAAGAACGGCTTCCTGTCGCTCGACGAGAGCGCGGGCCGCAAGGTTCTGTCGTTCGACGGAATCCCCGTTCGCCGCGTCGATGCCCTCAAGGCCGACGAAGCCCGCGTCATCTAAGGAGGAATGGAATGATTACTGATCGCGAAACCCGTTTCTCGAATGCGCAGGCCGTCACGACCGGCACGCAGTATTCGACGAACAGTTATGACACCGCCGACGGCGCCAGCATTGCCGGGGCCGGGAACACGATCCTGTACGTGAATGTCGGCACGGCATTCGCCTCGGGCACGTCGCTCACGGTCAACTACGTCGAGTCGGCCAACTCCGATCTGTCGTCCCCGACCGTGCTCGCCACGACCGGGGCGGTGGTCGAAGCGAGCCTCACCGCTGGGGCCCGGCTGCTGATGCTGCGCGTGCCTGCAAACACGGCACGCTATGTCGGCCTTCAGTTCGTCACCGTCGGCACGCACACCGCGGGAACCATCAACGCCGGGCTGGTGCTCGATGCGGATACCAACCGCGTCTACACCGCCGAAACCGGCTTCTGAGGAGGTTGATCCATGACCGAACGGAAATCCGATCTCGCCGATGCCATCGTGAAGGGGCCGAACCCCTTCTTCGACGGCAAGGTCCTCTATCAGCCCGGAGAGCGCGTCTCGATCGATCTCAGTCGCTTTGAAGGCCGGGACGGCAAGTCGCCGGTTTTGGGTAAAGCGCCGCTTGCCAACCTGATCCCGGCTAAGGACGCACCTGATCTGACGCAGGTGCCGATCGCGGCCGTTGCGCCGCATGCACCGAACCCCGAGGCACCGCAGGGCTATCCCGCTGGGGCCAAGCTTTCGGGCTCGGGCCGCGTGGTCAAGGATGGGCAGGAGTTCGTGCCTGCCACACGCGATGCGGTCCAGGGTCAGGCCGCTGACCCTAAGGCGAAGGACTGAGTAGGGAGGGGCGGCTTCGGTCGCCCCTTTCGCTTGCGCCATGGCCTTTGACCGCACCCGGCCTCGCGGTGTCACGCCGACCCCCCAGGAGGTCCCGCTGCCCAATTTCCAGCAGCAGCTCGACGAACTCGACCAGCAGAAGGCCAACGCCTCAACCGTGGGCGGCCTCTCAACCAAGGTCGACGCGATCGAAAAGGACATCTCCGGCTAGGCTTTCCACCGGCCCTGGCATGGGATTGCGCGCCGCGGCGGTATAGGAATACCCGCATGGCAGGCCGCGACGAAACCACGATTTGCAACGAAGCGCTGGGCGAACTGCCCGCAGTGCTGATCTCGTCGATTGATGACAGCGGCCAGTCGGCACGCCACTGCAAGCGGCTCTATCAAAACGTCGTCGACGACCTCATCGAGGCGCATGACTGGGATTTCGCCATTGCCCGCGCGGCTATTGCGGTCATCACCAACGACCGATCTGGCGAATGGGCCTATGCCTATGCGCTTCCGACCGATCTCGGATCACCGCGCCGTCTGATCCCAGCCTATGATGGTGCGGTCTCGCCCTTTTCTGTGAGCGGCATGGTCGGGCTCTCCGAGCAGTTTCAGGACGCGATAGAGTTCAGGATCGCCGATGGCGTGCTCTACACCCATCTGGAGAACGCGACGCTCGAATATGCCCGCAAGGTGACGACGCCGGCGCTGTTCACTTCGCTGTTCGCCCGGGCTGTAGTGACCGAACTCGCCGCGCGCCTCGTCATGCCGATCCTCAATGACCGGACGCGGCAGGGCGATCTGGTCCGCCAGGCCGAACTGGCGAAGGAACGCGCCATTGCGGACGACATCAACCGCAACCGTCGCAGCGATCTCGATTTCTCCAGCGGCAGCGCGCAGGCCCGCGGGGTGGGCTTCCCGCCGTACGATTACAGGCGCGGCTGATGGGTCTCGGCGTCAATCTCGGCCAGGTCAATTTCTCAAAGGGTGTTCTCGCCCCCGATCTGCATGCCCGGATCGATGTCCAGTCCTACAATGCCGGGCTCAAGCAGGGCGTCAATATCGTCGTCCTCAAATATGGCGGCTTCCAGAACCGCATGGGGACGCGCCTCGTCTATGAATTGCCAGGGCCCGGACGGCTGCTCCCCTTCGTCTATTCGATCGAGCAGCCCTATGCGCTGGCATTCACGCAGGGCGAGATGCGGCCGTTCGCCTTCGGCGGCTCGATCCTCGAGGAGGAATTGAGGATCACCGCAATCACCAACGCCAACCCCGCCAAGGTGACGATCCCGTATCACGCCTATTCGACCGGTGACCAGTTCTACGCCCGCGGTGTCGAGGGCATGACCGAGATCAACGAGCGGATCTTCACGCTGACCGTCGTTGACGCCGACAATTTCACGATCGATGCCGATTCGACGGGATGGGGCGTGTTCACCGGTTCGGGCGGCGGCACATTGCGGACGGGCTCACCGCCTCCGCCTCCGCCGCCTCCGACGGTCCCGCCCGTCGTGCCCCCGCCTGATCCGCCTGTGACAGGTGGTGGCGGCAATTTCCCTCGCATGCCCCATGATGGGCCGATTCCCTGATGGGCGGCTTTCGTCTCTATAAGGTCGGGTCGCCGTTCAATTACGAGGAACTGGCGGAACTCGATAATGCCCAGTCGTTCGATACGATGTACCTGACGCATATCGATCATCCCGTCGGAAAACTGACGCGCGCCAGTCACGTATCCTGGCTGTTTTCTGATGTGACGTTCGGCCCCGATATCGCTCCGCCCGCTGGGCTCAGTGTCACGGCGACGGCGCCCAACACCGATGCGGCGAACAGCGGCAACGCGTATTTCCCGCGCTCGGCCTCCTATGTCGTTTCCGCGGTGAACGAGAATACCGGCCAGGAGAGCCGGGCTTCGACCTCGGACAGCGACACCAACGACCTGAGCCTGAAGCGGAATTACAACACCATCACATGGTCGGCCGTGACCGGGGCCACGCTTTACCGCGTCTACAAGGCCAACATCACGGGCTCATTCGGCTATATCGGCGAGACGACATCGCTGTCCTTCACCGACGACAACATCAACCCAGATCTGAGCGACGCCCCGATCGTGGCCGACAATCCCTTCGATGCCGCGGGCAACTACCCATCGTCGGTCTGCTTCTATGAGCAGCGACTGTTCTTCGGCCGCACCAAGAACAATCCCAATGCCATCTGGGGTTCGCGCTCGGCGGATTTCGAGAACATGGATCACGCCCGCCCGCTCAAGGCCGATGACGCGCTGTCGATCGCGGTCTCGTCGGGCAAGGTCAACGCGGTCAACCAGCTGGTGCCCTCAACCAACCTGCTGGCACTGACCAGCGACAGCATCTTCCAGGTCGTCGGGTCCAACGACGACTATATCTCTGCGTCGCCGCCGCCGAAGACTCCGCGCCAAAACGGCAGGGGCGCGTCCTCGCTCGAGGCGTTGCCGATCGATTCAGTCGTGTTCTTCCAGCCCAATATCGGCAGCGAGGTCCGGACGCTCGGGTTTAGCTTTGAGGTGGATGGCCTTCAATCCAACGACATTTCAATCTTCTCGCCGCATTTCTTCATAACCCATCGCATCATCGATTGGTGCTATGCGCAGGAGCCGCTGTCCGTGATCTGGGCGGTCCGTGATGACGGCAAGCTGCTCGCCTTCACCTGGCAGCAGGAACAGCAGGTCTGGGGTTGGACCGAAATGGAGATCGACGGCGAGGTGCAATCGGTCTGCGCCGTCCCCGAGAGTGGCGAGGACCGCGTCTATCTGATCATCAAGCGCACCTTTGACGGCGACGTGCATTATTTCGTCGAGCAGATGGCCTCGGCCAAGTGGACCGACCTGAACCTCGCTTGCTATCTCGACTGTGCCGTGAGCTTCGATTTCGACGAGGAGCGGACCTTTGTCGACCGGCTCGATCACCTCGAAGGCCAGGCGGTCTGGGCGCTGGCGAACGGCTTTGTCGTCAAGGATCTTGTGGTTGAGGACGGGGCGGTGACGCTGCCGGATGCAGCCACCAAGATCACCGTGGGCCTGCCGGTAGTGGCGCTGGCCGAGACAATGCCGCTCAACATGCAGAAGGCGAACGGCGCCTCCCTGGGCCTCATCCAGACTACGGGTCGGGCACATCTGAGGGTCGTCGACACGCTGGGACTTCAAGCCGGGCGCCGCGAAGATATGGTCGAGCCCGTCGTGACGCGCGAGGGCGAGCCGCTGGGGCAGCAGGCCGGGCTCTTCACCGGCATCGTCCGGGTCCAGATGGAGCAGCTTGAATCCTTCGAAAGCACTGTTGTCATCAAGCAGGACAGTCCGCTGCCGATGCGGGTCACTGCCGCCTATCTGGAAGCCGATGGCGCGCGTTGAGCTCGTTGCGGCGCATCCCAGGCATATCGGGCGGATCGCGCGCCGGATGCGCGGAATCGACCGGATTGAGGCCGCTGCCATGGGGCATGAACCCAAGCAGGCGCTCCGCAACGGGCTCCGCCAATCCACATGGTCACTGACGGCGCTGGTAGACGGTGAGCCCGAGGCGATGTTTGGTGTCGTCGCCGCGTCACTGGTGGAAGGCTCCGGCATTCCGTGGTTCCTCGGGACCGATGCGGTATATCGTCATGGCCGGGCGATGCTGAGCCGGGGTAGGAACGTGATCGCGCTGATGGACCGGACATTTGACAGCCTGGAGAACGTGGTGGCGGCGCAGAACGTGCCGGCGATCCGCCTCCTGCGCGCCTGGGGCTTCTCGATCGGTGATGCCGAGATACATGGCGGTGTCGAGTTCCTGCGCTTCCGGAGGGCTCGCGATGTGTGATCCCGTCACCCTGACGATCGCGGCAACCGCTGTCGCGGCAGGGGGTAAGGCCTATTCCGCGCTCGCTGCCAATGCTCAGGCGCGCGGCGTGGCGCGGCAAGCTGAGGTCAACCGCGCCGAGGCGAACCGTTCCGCTGCCGACGCGCTGGACCGCGGCAATATCGAGCAACAGCGGCTCTACCGCGCTCGTTCGCAGGAGATGGGGGCGCAGCGTGCCGCAATGGCCGCCAATGGCCTCGATGTCAGTTTCGGGAGCGCCGCCGACTATATCGGCGACACCGCGACCTATGCTCAAGAGGATGCGGCGACTGCCGCGCAGAACACTGTCCGCGAGGCGCGCGGGTTTGAGATACAGGCCGCGAACTTCGGGGCTGAGGCGAAATCCGCGCGCAAGGCTGCAACCGGGGCCATGATCAAAGGCGGCTTCGATGTCGCGTCCACGATCCTTGGCGGGGCCCAGCAGTACAACAGCGTCAAAGCCGGCCAGAAAGGTTTCGGCTGATGGCGCGCGTTCCGGTCAGTCGCGGCAATGTCGTCTCGCTCAATCCGCGCCCCGTCGGTGATGTCCGACCGGTTCAGGTCGATGACAGTATCGGTCAGGGCCTGCAGCGGCTCGGTGAAGCCGCCGGAGACTTCGCGCAGAACCAGGCGCGGATCAACGAACTGCAGGACGATGCCGCGACCAAGGCGCTCGACAACGAGGCCGCGGCACGGATCCGAGAACTGCTCTGGACCGGCGACGATGCCTATTTCCGGAAAGAGGGCTTCGACGCTGCCAATGCGCGGAAACCCACCGAAGAGGCGCTGACCAAGCTTCGGATGGAACTGCTCGGCAAGACGACGTCGGAGCGACAGAAGGTCATGTTCGGCCGCGCCTTCGACATGCGTTCGGGACAGGAGCTCGAGGGCATCGCGCGGTACAGCATAGGGCAGATCGGGAAAGAAGAAGAGCGGCAGTCGATCGCGCGCGGCGCGAACTTTCAGGAGGATGCAGTTGCTGCGTCCGATGATCCTGCGCGGTTCAATCTCTATCTCGAAGGCGGGTTGAGCGAGCTTCGGAGCCGCGCCGATCGCGGAGGCTGGGCGCCTGAAACGTTGAAATCGGCGGAACAGCGCTACCGCTCGGAGACGCATGAATCGGTGATCCGGAAGAGGCTTGCGGCCGACGATGTCGACGGGGCAGCTTCATATCTGAACGCCCACCGCGGCGATATGGACTGGAAAGCCGAGGCAGCCCTTGATGAGGCGTTGCAGCGCCCGTTGCAGCAGCGCGAGGCGTCGGCCGATGTTGACAGCGTGATGGGTGTCGCGACGCAGGACAATGCGGCCCCCGTCCAATATCGCGACCCCCTTCGCGGCGCTGGCACAGGGGTCTCGGACAATTTTAACGAGCATCAGGCGCGCGGCTCCAGCGGCGTGGATTTCACCGGCAAGCTCGGCACGCCCGTGTATGCAATGGGTGCTGGCAGGGTTGTGAAGGCCGACCACGATGCGCGGTCGGGCAATTACATCATCGTCGATCATGGCGGGGGCCGCACCTCATCCTACAGCCACCTGGACGGCCATAAGGTCGAGGAGGGCGTCGAGATCACGCCTGACACCGTTATTGGTGGCATCGGGATGACGGGGCGCACATCTGGCCCGCACGTTCATGTCCGCGTCAAGCAGAACGGCAATGACATCGATCCGCAGCAAGTGATCGGTGAGGCCCGGCAGGGCGCCCGCAAGCATGATCTAAACGGCATCTATGCCGCCATCGATACCCGCGCTGATCGTGAAGGCTGGACATTCGAGCGTCGCGAACGCGCCAAGTCTGAAGCGGACAGGCGCGTTGCCCGTGATGAACGCCTCTTGGCGCGCGAGGAGGATGCGGCATCGGACGAGGCCTTCGAGGTCGTCAACAGTCTCGGCGATGGCTTCACCAGCCTGACCCAGATTCCCGCGGATGTGCTGTCGAAGATGTCGGAGCGGGATCGCGCGACATTCTCCAAGGTCGCCGAGCAGAACCGCAAGCCCAAGCCGCGTGACACGGATGCCGCCGAATTCACGCGGCTGTCCGATCTTTACGCCCGCGACCCGGCGGCCTTTGCCAAGGTCAATCCCGCCACGTACCGCGACAGCCTGTCGGATGGCGACTATCAGGAAGTGCTGGGCTGGCGCCGCGACGTCCAGAAGGACGTCCGGAACGGCGGCGATGGCAAGACGCCCAAGCAGCTGAACGATGCCGAAATCATGAAGGTGTCGACGGGCGCGCTCAATGCCGCCGGCATCGCGACCGGGGAAAGCAAGGAGGCGCAGAAACAGGCGCCCGTCGTCCAGGCATTCCTGCGCTCGATGCGCAACTGGGCGGCGGATCAGAAGCGCCGGACCGGCAAGGAGCCGACCTATGACGAAATCCGGCTGCAGGCCGACCGGCTGACGATCCAGACGTCCGAAGGCTTTCTCTTCGACGCCCCGGCATTCGGTGGCGACAAACCTGGTTCGATCGTCATTCCCGACGAGATCGAGGACCGTATCGTGCGCGAATACCAGGCCAGCGGCCGCGGCAATCCAGACCGAACGACAATCGTCCGGCTCTACACGCTGGGCAAAGGGCGGCTCTGGTAATGGCGGATTCGGTTCTGTCACTTATCGAGCGCGACGAGCAGCTGCGTGCCCGCGCCACAGCGCTCACCGCAAACCCGGATCAAGCCGCGAAGGCCAATGTTCTGTCACGGCGGACCGGTGTCCCTGCCGATGTCGTCGAGCGCAATCTATCCGAGGTCGAGACGCGGGAGAGGTCCAAGCGGGTCCAGTCGCTGATGGATCGCTATCCCGCGGTGGGGCGCTGGGGCGCCAATCCCCGCAACATGGCGGTGGCGGCCGACGATACCGAGAATGTCGGCATCATTGCGCGTGTCTATGAAGGCGCCAAAGCCACGGGCGGCTCGCTGGCTGCTGGCCTCTACAACCTCACCGCGGGTCTCTATGGTGCGTTGACCGCGATATCCGAGGTCTCGACGGAATTTACCCCCGGCACTGCCCGCATGCGCGAGGCTGGCGTCGCACCGCTCAATGATCGGATAACGGGTTGGCTTCGTGGGCAGCAGCAGTCCGGCAAAGCCGAGGCGGGCTCGTATAGCCCCGAGGTGAAGAACTTCGTCGGCCGGAATCTGCTCTCCGGCGTGGAAAGCATTCCGACCACGTTGACGGCGCTAGGCGCCTCGCTGTTCGGCTCGCCTGCCCTTGGTCTGACGATCCTTGGGAGCACGACCGGCGGCTCCGCCTATGAACAGGCGCGCGCGAAGGGCCTCAGTCCAGAACGCTCGCTTGTCTTCGGCGCAAGCCAGGGTGCGGTTGAAGTCGTCACTGAGAAGATTCCGATGTCGCGCCTCGTCGGTGACATCGCCGCCAAAACCCCGTTCATGAAGACGTTGACGCGCCAGCTCGCCGCGGAACTTCCGCAGGAGCAGGTCGCGACGGTCCTGCAGGACATGAATGAGTGGGCGACGCTCAATCCCGAAAAGACCTTCGCCGAGTTTCTTGCCGAGCGCCCTGAGGCGGCGGTTCGGACCGCGCTGGCGACGGTTGGTGGCGCGGGTGGAACCGTAGCCATTACCAAGGCAGTCGAGACGACGGCCCGTGCTGCCGGACGCATCGCCAACCGTCGGTCTGCTGCTGACCGGGCTAAGGCAGAAGCGGCGTTCATTGACGAGCTGGGCAAGCGCGCGGCCCAGAGCAAGGCTCGCAGCCGTGATCCCGAGGCCTTCGCCGGATTGCTCGAAGCGCTGGGTCAGGACAGCCCGGTCGAGAATGTCTACATCCCCGGCGACAAGGTGCGGGAATACCTGCAATCCAGCGATTGGGGCGATAACCAGTTCTGGCAGGAATACGACCGCGAGATTGCCGAGGCAGAGGCAGCGGGCGGCGATGTCGTCATTCCGATATCCAAGGCCGTCGCCAATCTCGCCGGCACACCGGCATGGGAAGCGCTCAAGGGCGATATCCGGCTGTCCGCGGGCGGTATGTCGCTCAACGAGGCCGAGGAATTCGACGATGCCATGGCCGATGAGATGCAGCGGCGTGGCGAGGAAATCGAGACGGCGGACAAAGCCGCGCGCGCCGAACAGGAGCCGCGTCAGAAGCTGTTCGAAGCGGTCTCGGCGAAGCTGACCAATGCCGGATACACTCCCGAGGTTGCCAGGCTGCAGGCCGAGTTGGTCACGGCACGCATCGCAACCCGCGCCGAGCGTATGGGCGACGTTCTGACCGGTGGCGAATATGATGCGGTCGAGGTCAATCAGGTCCTGCCGCAAGGCTTGGCTCCGCTTGTCGCCGCTGATCAGCTATCGATGGTCGCGAGCGTCATGCGACGCGAGCGTGGAGTGCGTTCGGAGGCCCAGCGCCGCGGTCCGTCACTGCTCGACTGGATCAGCCAGCAAGGCGGTGTCGAGGACAGGGGTGGCGACCTGCGCGCGATGGGCGCGGATCAGTGGCACCGCGGCAAGCGCTTCCGCAAGAAGCTGCTCCGCGACTTCGATCCGGATCAGGCGTCGATGCTTGGCGAGGATGGCCAGCAGGCCAGCAACTCGCTTGACGAAATGGCGCTGCGTGCCTGGGAGGCGGGATATTTCCCGGAGTTTGCGGAGCGGCCTGCGGTTAACGATCTGCTCGAAGCGATCGGCGAGGGGGTGGCGGGGCGGGAACGCTTCGCCGAGGACCGTACCGAGACCACGGACGAACTGCGCATGGCGGCGCAGGATCTGTTCAATCTGCTCGATCAGGCCGGGCTCGATCCGGCCAAGGCCAGCGATGCCGAAATCCGCCAGACAGTCGAGCGCTATCAGGCCGAGGTGAGCGAGGGTCGGGGGTTCGATCAGAGTTATTCCGACGGCCCCCGCGGCCGCATCACCTTCGCCGAAGGCCGCAGCGTCATCGATCTGTTCGCCAAGCGCGATCTGTCCACCTTCATCCATGAAACCGGGCATATGTGGCTCGAGGAACTGCGCGCCGATGCCGAGGCGCTAGGTGATGTGACGGATGGCCCGGGCAAGCAGATCGTCGACGACTGGAACGCGGTGCAGGCGTGGTTCGCCGCCAATGGTCATTCCGTCGAGAATGGCGTCATCCCCGTCGATGCGCATGAGATGTGGGCGCGCGGGGTCGAGCGGTTTACGATGGAGGGCAAGGCGCCGTCCACCGCATTGCGCCGGGCGTTCGATGCCTTCCGCTCCTGGCTGATGTCGATCTACCAGGTCGTCCAGAACCTGCGTACGCCGCTCAGCCCCGAGGTCCGTGACGTAATGTCCCGCCTGATCGCGACCGATGCAGAGATTGCGGAGGCGAGCCGGGCCCAGCAGATTGAGGCGCTGTTCACCGATGCGGCGCAGGCCGGGATGACCGAGGCGGAGTTTGTGGCCTATCAGGCGTCGACCGCAGAGGCGCGCAGTGAGGCGTTCGATGCGCTGCTGTTCCGGACCATGGAGGTTGTCCGCAAGGCCCGGACCAAGGAATTTCAGGAGCAGCGCGCCGGGGTCGAAGCCGATGTGCGCCAGGCCGTCGATGCGCGCCCAGTATTCCGGGCGCTGGCGACGATCCGCGCCAAGGGCGGGCCGAAGCTCGATCGCGCCTGGCTCGTCGATACCTACGGGGCGGACGTGCTCGACATGCTGCCCAAGGGCGTGCCGCCGATCTATGCCGAAAAGGGCATGGCGGCCGATCAACTGGCCGAGATTTCAGGGTTCACCACGGGCGATGAAATGGTTCGCGCGCTAATGGGGGTCGAATCCCGGAAGCGTGAGATGCGGGAAGGGGGTGATCAGCGGTCGGTGCGCGAGAGTGTCATCGACGAGGAAACCAACGCCATCATGCGCGACCGCTACGGCGATCCGCTCAGCGATGGCTCGATCGAGGAGGAGGCGCTTGCCGCGATCCACAATGACCGGCAAGGCGAGGTCATCGCCTCTGAGCTCCGGGCGCTATCGCGGCGCGTCAACCCAGCTGACCGGCAAGCCAACCGTCCAACACCTTATTCGCTCGCCAAGCAATGGGCGGCGCGCAAGATCGCCGAGGGCACGGTCAATGATGTGGCGTCGCGTGCGGCGATCCAGCGCTATAGCCGGGCGGCGGCGAAGGCTGGCAAGGCAGCGCAGGAGGCGATGCTGAAGCAGGACGTGACCGAGGCGTTCCGGCAGAAGCAGGCCCAGATGCTCAATAACGCCCTCATTGCCGAGGCGAGCAAGGCCGCGGATGCGATCGAAACCGCCGTCGCGCGCATGGGGAAACTGGCGCGGCGGGCAACGATGAAATCCGTCGATCAGGACTATCTCGACCAGATCCATGCGCTGCTGGAACAGGTCGATTTGCGCCAGCGCAGTCAGAAGTCGCTGGATCGGCAGGAATCCTTCGAGGAATGGGCCAATGCCCGCCAGGCCGAGGGCTTCGATGTGACGGTGCCGCCGTCATTCGGCGCCACATTGGGCACGACGAACTGGAGCCGGTTGAGCGTCGAGAACCTGCTCGGGCTCGATGCCACGGTCAAGCAGATGCTCCATCTGGGGCGGCTGAAGCAAACCTTGCTCGACGGCAAGGACCGGCGCGAATTCGATGCGCTGGTTGCCGAGGCTCAGGCCGCTGCCGCGCAGTTGCCCCCGAAGCCACCGTCAGATCTGATGGAGCCCGGCTTTGCCGACCGGCTCAAGTCCAACGTCGCTGCGTTCGATGCCGCGCTGCTCAAGATGGAGACCGTCTTCGACTGGCTCGATAACGGCAATTCCGACGGCGTCTTCAACCGCATCGTATTCCGGCCCATTGCCGACGCGCAGGACCGCGAGAACGACATGACCGCCGACTATTTCGGGCGCATCACAGCGGCGATTGCAAAGCTGCCCAAGAAGCATCTGGCACGCTGGGCCGATAAGGTCCGCGCGCCCGAACTGGCCAACCGCGAAACCGGCAATCCCTGGATCATGCAGCGCCAGCAGCTGATCTCCATGGCGCTCAACATGGGCAATGCCGGGAATATCCAGCGCCTGACCGACGGTTATGGCTGGTCGGAGATAGCGGTGCGCGACGTCCTCAATCGCGAGCTGACGGCCGAGGAATGGGCGCTGGTTCAGGAAATCTGGGACGTGCTCGAAACGCTCTGGCCGGAGACTGCGGCGCTGGAAAAACGCTTGAACGGTGTCGAGCCTGAAAAGGTCGCAGCAGTCCCCGTCGAGACGCCACATGGAAGACTGCGCGGAGGCTATTTCCCCGCAATCTACGACAGTGCCAAAAGTGTCGATGCCGAGCAGGCCGCGGGGGCCTCGAGCGATATGTTCGGCACGCTCTATACCCGGGCGACCACGACGGCCTCGTCGACCAAAGCGCGCGCCGAAAAGGTCAGCCGCCCGATTCTGCTGCAGATGGGAGTCATCAATCGGCATCTGGGCGAGGTCATCCATGATCTGACGCACCGCGAGGCGATCATGCAGGCCGACCGGTTCCTGTCGAGCCGGCGCGTCATCGCCGCCGTCGACGGCTCGCTCGGCCGCGAAATTCGCCAGCAGTTCCGGCCCTGGCTGAAGTTTGTCGCCAATCAATGGGCAATGGAGCGCGCGGGCAATGAGGGCATCGGTGCTTTTATCGCCAAGGCGCGTGCCAACACCACGATCGTCGGCATGGGATTCCGTGTCTCTACGGTGATGACCCAGATTGCAGGTTATTCGAACAGCTTCGAATATGTCGGCGAACGCTGGGTGCTCGAGGGACTGGCGCGCACGGTGCAGTCGCCGATCGACACATTCAACTTTGTGATGGAGAAGAGCGGCGAAGTCAGGCACCGCATGGACACGCTCGACCGCGATATCAATGCCGCGATCAACCAGCTCGCCGGCAAGTCCAGCGCCTACACCGCGGCCAAGCGCTTCGCCTTTCATGGCATCGGGTACGCTGACCGCATGGTTGTCATCCCTACATGGATCGGCGCCTATAACAAGGCGCTGGCTGCGGGTTCGGAGGAAAGCGCCGCAATCTATGAAGCGGACAAGGCGGTGCGCAAATCGCAGGGCGCTGCCTCGGCCAAGGATCTGGCGGCCGTGCAGCGCGGAACCGGCAAATGGGGCGAGCTGCTGAAGCTATCGACGATGTTCTACAGCTACATGTCGGCACTCTATCAGCGGCAGCGCACGCTCGGCCGCGATATCGGAACTGCTGTTCGCGAGCGCGATATCCGGATGACGCCGCGACTGCTCGCGCGGGCGTGGTGGCTGGTGGTAGTTCCTCCTGTCCTCGCCGAAATCCTGTCCGGTCGCGGGCCCGACGAGGACGAGGATTGGATGGTATGGGCGTTCAAAAGCTTGCTGTTCAACATGCTCGGGCCCCTTCCGATTGCGCGTGATCTGGCGCGGCCCGTCTGGGACAAGGTCGCGGGCAACATGGGCTTCGACTACCAGCTATCGCCGATCCAGCGCGCGGGGCAGACGCTGGTCAATCTCGCCGGCGACGTCGGCGACCTGGTGCGCGGCGACGAGACCAAGCGTGTGACGCGCAATGCGTTGGAATCGATTGGCTATGTGACCGGACTGGTTCCCGGCCAAATTGCCACCTCGGTGCAGTTCCTCGTCGATGTCGGTTATGGTGATCAGGATCCGGAAAGCGTCGGCGATTGGTGGGAGGGCTTGACCAAGGGGAAGGTTGCGGAGGACTAACGCGCTGGCGGGGTTCCGCCATGTGAGGCCTCGAGATCATCAAGCCTACGCTCGGTCTCGCGATTATCCTTGGCGGCGATGAGGTCCGCCACAGCATTGCCGCGCTGCGGCGCGTCAGTCTTGGCGTTGGTGGAATTTATGCGGTCGGATAGCGCCTCATACGATCGCGACTGAAAGCCCTCGACCTTATCAAGGCGGGCCTCGATATCCGCCAATTTCCGGCGAACTTCAGGGTCGGGCTCTGCATCGGCCTGTTGGCAGGCGGTCGCGGCGAGACATGCCAGCAGCAAAAAATGCTTCATGCCGCTCGGTATCACGAACGCTAACCCGGTGGAAAGCCCCGAAAGCTGGTCAAACCCCGCCCCAGATAGGGTAATTGGATACCCGACCTTTCAACGGCCGGGTGATCTGTATGACCGTCTCCGTCACAACGCCCATCTCGGGCCCTTACTTTCCAAACGGCGTTACGACGGAATTCCCGTTCGACTTCAAGGTGATGTCTGGGGCTGAACTTCAGATCGTCGATCCCGAAGGCGCCGAGATCACGGGCTTCAGCTTTTCGACGGTGCTCGACGAGACCGAGGGCGGAACAATCATTTTCGCGTCGGCGCCGACCGCGCTTCAAATCCCTGAATTCCTGATCGCATCGAACCCGTCTTTCGAGCAAAGCGTTAGATACGGTGCGGTTTCCGCATTCAATCCGACGTCGCTCAACGGTCCGATCGATCGACTGGCAGTGCAGGACGTCTACCTGAAAGAGCAACTGTCGCGGACGCCTCGGGCACCCTTGGGAACGAGCGCTGATGGGCAGTTCCCCGTGGTGCTCCCCGGTGGCGAGTGGGGTTTCTCATCCGGAACTGGCACCGATGCCGGGCTGCGGGCTGATGCCGCCACCCCGTCCGGCTCATCGCTCGTCGGCTTCATCCAGGCCGGCGCGGGCGCCGTCGCGGAAACCGCTGAAGACCATATGCGGCGCGCGCTTTCCATCCAGAGCTTCGCAACACCGGGCGGCGTCACGGACGCCACAACCGGCGTGCAGAACGCGATCAACCAGGCGGTCGCGACGGGGAACTATCTCGACGGGCACGGCGCGACGTTCCGGCTGACCAGCGTCATCAACATCCCCACGACCGGCCCGCTGCGCCTTCGCAACGTCAAGCTGATCGTCGATCACACCGGAACAGGCATCGCCGACAGCGGCGGGACCGTCGCGCGGTGCTATTTCGAGAACGTGCGGCTGCTTGCAGAGCAG
>NZ_JBYSXE010000044.1:0-35901 GCF_058781925.1 Sphingobium sp. FW306-1B-F04DB
TTCGTAAAGGAGACCGCGCAGGTGACGGTCTCCTCGTCGTGATATGTGGCCATCATAGTCTACTTCTCCGGATTGGTAGCGCCGGGTCGTCAGCCCGAGCCATGCGCCCACGGAGCTGGATTTCTTGAAGTTATTGGGATCTTCGATCGCAGTCGCGAAAGATGTCGCGGTGATCGCGCCTATTCCTGGGATCGACATGAGGATTTGGCACGCTTCGCTCTCGCGTGCGTCGGCAACAAGCTGCCGCCCGAGTTCGGCTGCTCTGATGCGTATGCTACGCCAAGCCTCCAGGACCGGCAGCACGATAGCGGCGAGTCCCAGTTGGTCGACGAGGAGGTTCCGAACATGCTCCTCGAACTTGCTTCCCTTGCCTGCGGGTACGAGCAGGCCGAATGTCTTCATTAGCCCCCGGATTTGGTTCGAGAGCTCTGTCGCAATCCTGACCAACCGGGTTCGTGCCGCCACCAGCGTGCGGGCCAGCATGCTGTCGAACCCCTTTACCCGCACTTCCCGGAAGAAGCCGACCTCCGCCAGATGCGCCAGACCATCCGCGTCATTCGCGTCCGTCTTGTTCGCCGCCATGTCGAGCGCCGCCTTGGCATGGCGCGCATCGATGCAGATCGCCGGTAGCCCTTCTGCGGAGAGCGTATGGTAGAACCACACCGACAGGGGTCCGGTCTCGAAGATAACCCGTCTCGCTGATGGCGCGCGCTTGCGTATCAGCTCCGCAATGAGCTTCGGCTCCGACGCACACTTCCCACGCCAGATGCGCTTGCCATCACGCCGCACAGAGACGGCCGTCTCTTTCATCGACACGTCGAGTCCGATATACTCTTCCATGGCTGTTCTCCGTTAGATGCTTGGGCCCGGCGCCAGTCGTGAGCCCGTATTTCCATCTTATCGGGGAACAGCCACCCGCTTCCATGCTGCGACTGCTTTGGGGCGACTCGCTCCCGCGATTACCCCATGTGGATGGCTCCCGCTCCCGGCATCTAGGTGCCAAAGTGTGGAAGCTATCAAAGCGACCACGAGCCATGGGAGCCGCCCAGATGGAGATTAGCACGATCGGCCTCGATTTGGCCAAGAACGTTTTCCAGGTTCACGGTGTAGATGCGCAGGGCAAGGCAGTCGTCCGCAAAGCATTGCGGCGCTCACAGATGCTCCCGTTCTTTCAGAAGCTTCCGCCTTGCCTGGTGGGAATTGAAGCGTGCGGAACGTCGGATCATTGGGCCCGAGAGTTGATCAAGCTCGGGCATGAGGTCCGGCTAATGCCGCCAGCCTACGTCAAACCCTATGTGAAGCGCGGCAAGACCGCCGCCGCCGATGCGGAGGCGATCTGTGAGGCAGTAACGCGCCCAACGACGCGGTTCGTGCCGATGAAGTCACAGGAACAGCAGGCCGCGTTGTCGATGCATCGCGCGCGGGATCTGTTCGTCAAACAGCGCACGCAGCTGATCAACATGATGCGTGGGCTTCTGGCTGAGTTTGGCATCGACATTCCCCAAGGCATCAAGCGAGCGCTGGAGAAGGCACGTGCAAATCGTTGACGGGGAGGCACTTGAAGTGCTGTTCGATGCTCGGCGCATTGTGGAGCGACTGTCGCAACAAGCCCTTGATGTTCATGCCCAGGTTCGGGAGATCGAGCTCGATCTGCTTGCGTGGCAACGCAAGAACGACCTTGCCACCCGCCTCATGACGATCCCAGGCATTGGCCCTATTGGAGCGACCGCGCTGGCGGCTTCGGTCAGCGATCCACACCAGTTCCGCTCAGGTCGGCAGTTCGCAGCCTGGTTGGGACTACCCCCGCTGCAAAAGTCCAGCTGCGGCAAGGAGCGGCTGGGGCGCATCACCAAGATGGGCGACAGGTATCTTCGCAAGCTGCTGGTGGTCGGCATGACAGCGGTGGTGCGGCACGCGAAGAGAAAGCCGGAGACGGTCGATCCCAACCTTATCGCCTTGTTGGCGCGCAAGCCTTTGCGGTCGTCACCGTCGCTTTGGCGAACAAAACGGCAAGGATCGTCTGGGCCCTCATGGTCCGCGGCGAAGTCTATCGGGAACGCCATGTGCCGGCGCTGTCGGCGTAGAGGCAAAACGGAATAGCGGCGAAAGCCAGCTGCAGGAGTTGTGAGAGCAAAGCGAGATGATGGCGAACCGGTCAGACCGGGAATTGGGACAACCCAGCGAGCGTCCAAGGCGCTACAGCCTGAATTTCAGTGTGGGACCCAGTTCGCGGACACCATCAGGGCCAGCAGTCCTCTTCACGACTGCATCAACAGGCCCGACAGAAGTCTGCACCGACCAAGCGCCAATCCGTCGCATTTTGCCCTTGCAACGCGGAAGCCATCCACAGAGGTCATTCTCATTTCGAATGGCATATCCTGAAAGCAGCCGCTCATTCATATTCTCGTTTTCAGAAAGCTTGTGTCAGCTCCAGCTCGTGTGCTCGAAGCGCCAGACGTGGAAAGCCGATGTTCGTTCATGCGCCGGCAGAGGGCCGTCGGGCCACCGAACCCCCGAATGTGAACCGCAGGCGGCGCACGCTCTGCTCCTCGCGAAATGTCAGCGTCGCGGGCTTGCTAGCCAGTCGCGCGCCGCGGCTGCTCCTCCCCCATGCGGGGCGCGTTGATAATACCATCTCCCAGGCCCGCATCAACGATCGGCGCGAAGCGTGCCGCGTCACGCGCATAGGCGCCGAGAAACATTGCGGCGGCGTGGCGGGCAGCGGCGTCCCGACGCTTTGCCGCGGGCGGGCCTTCGACATTCCACAGCTGCTCGTAATAGAGCGTTGATGTGCACAGCGCGACAAGGTCCTGCCCGGCAAGGTCGAAATCGACGTCGCGCAACTCGTCGGCAAAGTGTGTGGCGATGTAGTCGCCGATCATCTGCTGCGTCTTGCGCGGACCCCGCTCGTAGAAGATGCGGCCGAGTTCGGGAAAGCGGCCAGCCTCTGCATTGATCATCCGGAACATCGCGAGCCCTTCGGGCGAAACGCCCCGATCGATGATCGAGCGGCAAAGCCGGGTGAGCGTCGACAGCGAATCACCCTTGTGCCTGGGGAACTCGATCTGACCGCGAATCCCCGCGGCGGTGTCCTCGACGACCGCCGCAAAGAGTTCCTCCTTGGAAGAAAAATGCCTCCATAAAGTGGCCTTCGATCCGCCAAGTCCGGCCGCGATCGCGTTCATGGTCGTCGCGCCATAACCGTGTTCGAAGAAATAGTTACGTGCCAGACCGATGATGGTTGCGCGCCTTTCAAGCCGGCGCTTCTCGCTTTTGCTCAACTCCATATCGGTACCATATGGTATCTTTTTTTTGTTGACAAGCGCGGCCGATGAAAGCAGTGGGATAAGAGTACCGAATAGTACCGCTTTCTGAGGATCGATATGACACACACCCGCTTTTGCGGGCTGGCCACGCTATTGGCCGGCTCCGCGATGATGTCCGCTTGCGCGTCGGTTCCCGATCTCGGGCCTAAGCCGTCGCCTCGTCCAGCGGCCGGCTACGCAGCGTCGCAGACGCTTGCGCCGTCCCGGACCAGCTGGCCCACCACTGGATGGTGGTCTGACTATCATGACCCCCAGCTCGATCGGCTGATCGAGGAGGGGTTGGCCGGCGCGCCCGATCTTGCCGCGGCGGCGGCACGGCTGCGCGCAGCGCAGGGCTATGCCCAGCAGGCGGGTGCCGCGCTCTATCCGTCGATCGAAGCCAGCGGCTCCGCCGGCGTCTTCCAGCAGAGCGAGAACAATGGCATTCCCGCGGCATTCGTCCCCGACGGATGGAAGAGCGGCGGCGAGCTCAGCCTCGGCCTGTCGTTCAATCTCGACCTTTGGGGCAAGAACCGCGCGACGCTTGCCGCCGCCACCTCGGACGCCGAGGCGGCTGGCTATGAACTCGCCGAAGCGCGGCTCGTGCTCGCCACCAACATCGCGTCCACCTATGCCGATCTCGCCGAGCTTTATGCCCAGCGCGACACGCTGGTGCGCGCGCTCGAGATCCGCTCCGAGACGCTGACACTCGTCGCCGAGCGCGTCGAAACCGGGCTCGACACACGCGCCGAGCTCAAGCAGGCGCAGTCGCGTGTGCCAGCAGCGCGCGCCGAGCTCGCCGCGACCGATGAGGCCATAGCGCTTACGCGCAATGCCTTGGCGGCTTTGATCGGCGCCGGCCCCGACCGTGGACTTTCGATCGAACGCCCAAGAGTATCGGCGTTGCACGCACGCGGCGTTCCCGCCGACGCGTCTATCGACCTGGTCGGGCGCCGACCCGACATCGCTGCCGCCCGGGCCGCGGTTGAAGCGGCGGCGAGCCGCGTCAAGGTCGCACGCGCCGCCTTCTACCCCGACATCAATATCGGCGCGCTCATCGGCCTTCAGTCGGTCGGCCTCGGCAATCTGTTCAACAGCGGCTCGACCTTTGGCAATGCCGGACCGGCAATCAGCCTGCCGATCTTCGCCGGTGGCGCGCTTTCCGGGCAATATCGCGGCGCGCGCGGCGGCTATGACGAGGCGGTCGCAAATTACGACACGCGCGTCGTCGAGGCGCTCCGGCAGGTCGCCGACGCGCTCGCCAGCCAGAAGGCGCTCGATGTCCGGCTGAAGGAGTCGCGCCAGTCGCTTGCCGATGCCGAGGAAGGCAATACGCTCGCGAGACAGCGCTATCAGGGCGGGCTTTCCACCTATCTCGACGTGCTCAGCGCCGAGGAAAATGTCCTTCAGGCGCGCCGCACCGTAGCCGAACTCGAAACCCGCGCCTTTGCGCTCGACGTTGCGATGATCCGCGCGCTCGGCGGCGGCTTCGCCAACAGCTGAACCATCCACTGAGGAGCAATTTCAATGATCGATCAAGCCCACAACCTCGTCCTTCGCGCACGCACGCGGGCCAGCTCCGTGGCCAGGCCTCGGAGCTGGCGCAAGACCCTCACTTGGCTGCTTTTCGGTGCCGGCCTCAAACTGGCAGTCACCGCCCTGATATTCGCCTTTGTCGCCGATCGCGCGCAGGCCGATGCCTCTTCTCGCCTCTCTCCCGTGCAAGCCGCCACGCCCTCCTGGGACGGCAACGGCGCCTGACCCCTGACTCGCAACAAGGAACACACAGATGGCAGATTACGACCCCAAGGAAAGCCGGCAGCTCATCCTCGAAGCCGATGAGGTCCGGATTCCCCAATCCAGCCGGAAGAAGCGCACGCGCGCGCTTGCCGCGCTCGGCCTCTTTGCCGCGGCGACGGGGGGAGGATATGTGCTGCTCGCCGATGGCGACCATGTCGCCACGGACAATGCCTATGTCAACGCGGACAGCGCGCAGGTGACCCCGCTGGTTTCAGGCGCGGTCGCGTCGGCGGACGTCGTCAACACGCAGATGGTGAAGCGCGGACAGATCCTGTTCCGGCTCGACGACGTCGATGCGCGGCTCGCGCTGACGCGGGCCGAGGCCGAATATCAGCGCGTCCGGCGCCAGTTCGGCCAGACGGTGGCGACGGGCGGCGCGCTTGCCGCGCAGATCAGGGCGGGCGATGCCGAGCTGGCAAGCGCCCGCGCCCAGCTCGCAGTGGCCTCGGCCAATCTCGAAAAGGCGCGCGTCGATCTTGCCCGCCGCAAGGCGCTTGCCGCATCGGGCGCAGTGTCGGCAGAAGAGCTGACGATCGCGATCAACGCCTTCGCGTCGGCTGAGGGCAACCATGCACAGGCCCGCGCGGGCATGGCACAGGCCAGTGCGGCGCGGGGCGCGGCACAGGGTAATTTCGCGGCCAATGACGCGATGGTCACGGGCTCGACGATCGACACGCATCCCGATGTTGCCGCCGCCAGGGCCAAGCTCGACCAGGCGCGCATCGATCTCGCCCGCACCGTGATCCGTGCTCCGATTGATGGCGTCGTCACCAACCGGCAGCTCCAGATCGGGCAGCGCATCTCGGCAGGCGCACAGGTGATGACGATCGTGCCGGTCGCCAGCACCTATGTCGACGCCAATTTCAAGGAAGGCCAGCTCGGCCGCGTCAAGGTCGGCCAACCCGTCGAGCTGGTGTCGGATCTGTATGGCAGCGACGTCGTCTATCATGGCCGGGTCGCGGGCTTTTCGGGCGGAACGGGCTCCGCTTTCTCGCTGATCCCCGCGCAGAACGCGACGGGCAACTGGATCAAGGTCGTCCAGCGGCTTCCCGTCCGCATCACGCTCGACCCCAGGGAGCTCGCGAAGCATCCGCTCCGCGTCGGCCTGTCGATGGAAGCTGACATCGACGTCTCGGACAAGGGCTGAGGGAACATCATGAGCGCGACGACATCGGCTCCGGCGCCTCTGTCCGGCGGGCGATTGCTGCTCGCAGGCCTGGTGCTGGCCGTGACCAACTTCATGGTCGTGCTCGACACGACCATCGCCAACGTCTCGGTCTCGCATATCGCGGGCGGGCTCGGCATCTCTTCAAGCGAAGGCACCTGGGTCATCACTTCCTATGCCGTCGCCGAGGCGATCTGCGTGCCCCTGACCGGATGGCTCGCGCGTCGCTTCGGAACCGTGCGCGTTTTCGCAGCCGGAATGATGGGCTTCGGCCTCTTCTCGTTCCTGTGCGGCATCGCGCCCTCACTCGGCGCGCTCATCGCCTTCAGGATCGGACAGGGGATTTGCGGCGGGCCGCTCATGCCCCTGAGCCAGACATTGCTGCTGCGCGTCTTCCCCAGGGAAAAGCATGCGATGACGATGGGCGTCTGGGCGATGACCACGCTTGTCGCACCGATCCTGGGACCGATCCTTGGCGGCTCGATCAGCGACACTTGGGGTTGGCACTGGATCTTCTTCATCAACATCCCGATCGCGATCATCTGCTCGCTTTCGGCCTTCTCTTTGCTGCGCCCCGCCGAAACCGAGCGCTCCAACGACCGGATCGACGGCGTCGGCCTGTCGCTCCTCGTCATCTGGATCGGTGCGCTTCAGCTGATGCTCGATCTTGGCCGCGAGCACGACTGGTTCGGCTCCTCGATGATCGTCGGCCTCGGCATCGTCGCGGTGATCGGCTTTGCGATCTTCCTCATCTGGGAGCTGACCGACAAGGATCCGGTGGTTGATCTGCGCGTCTTCCGGCATCGGGGCTTCACGGTCAGCGTGACCGCGCTCGTCTTCGCCTATGGCACCTTCTTTGCGAGCCTCGTCGTCATCCCGCAATGGCTCCAGGGATCGATGGGCTACACCGCGACCTGGGCGGGCTATGCCACCGCCTTTAACGGGGTCGCAGCGGTGCTGGTCGCGCCCTTCGTCGCCAAGCGGATGACCAAGGTCGATCCGCGCCGGCTGGTCTCGATTGGCATATTATGGCTTGGCCTCACCTCGCTGCTGCGCGTCTTCTGGTGGACGAGCGACGCGGACTTCTGGACGCTGGCGCTTCCCCAGCTCATCCAGGGCGCGGGCATGCCCTTCTTCTTTATTCCGCTCACCACGCTCGCGCTGGGCGCGGTCAGCGAAGAAGAAACGGCATCGGCTGCGGGCGTGATGAGCTTCCTCAGGACGATGGCGGGTGCTGTCGCGGTCGCGATCTCGAATACGCTCTGGTACGACAGCGCCCAGGAGAAGCGCGCCATGCTCTCGGGCATGCTCAACGACGCGCAGCAAACCATGGATCGCCTCGTTGCGAGCGGGATGAGCTCCGAACAGGCCCGGACCATGATCAGCCAGCTCGTCGACAAGGAAAGCGTCGCGCTGGCGACGGGCCAGACCTTCATGATTGCATCGGTGGTCTTTGCCGCCGCGGCCTCGATCATCTGGCTCGCACCCAGGCCGACCCGCGCGGTGGATACCAGCCTCGCGCACTGACGAAGGACACGAAACTGTGAATTCCCGAACGCTCCGCGCTCCGCGCGGGCCAGTACCCCGCGTATCCACTCAACCCGATAAGGACTTTGACATGACGAAATTCTCTCAGCGTACCCTTGGGCTTCACTCCGCCGCTGCGGCCGGCGCGCTGCTGCTGGCGACGGGCATGCCGCCCATTGCGGCGCCCGCGATGGCAGAATCGATCGAGACCATCGCGGTCGACGCGCGGCCCTTTCCGCGTGAATTCGAGCAGGACGATCTGCGCTTCTGGCTTCATGCGCCGCAATTCAAATCAATCCGCGGCGATCATGTGACCGGCCAGGCGACCGTGTCCGTTCAGATCGGCGAGCGCAAGGACGCTGAAGGCAAGGCCGAGCCCGTGCTGACGCATGGCATGATCTGGTTCGGCGCGCGCGCCGAGATCGACAAGGCCGACCGCACCGCGACCATGCACGATATCGAAGTGCAGCGCGTCAGCTTTCCCGACCAGAAGGACAGCGAGGCGCGCTTTGCCGACAGCATCCAGAAAGTTGCCACCGACATGATCAAATCGGTGAGCCTCGACCAGCTCGAGGCCGCGATCGCGCTCGGTCGAACACCCGCATCGAACCATAAGGGACTGTGACGATGACAAAGCTCAATCCCGCCCGGCTGCGGCCGGCGGTCGCTGCGACAACACTGCTGCTCGCCACGAGTGCCGCAGCTATCGGGATGCCCGCTCCCGCCATGGCGCAGTCGCCCGAGGCCGGACAGGTCGACACGCGGCCCTTCCCACGCCAGGTCGAACACGGCGATCTGCGCTTCTGGCTGCACTCGCCCCAGTTCGAGACGCTTTCCGGCAACAAGGTGACGGGGCGCGCCGCGGCCTCGTTCCGGACGGGCGAGCGCAAGACCCCCGACGGCAAGCCCGAGCCCGTTCTGAGCTATGGTGTGGTGCGGTTCGCTGCGCGCGCCGAGATCGACAAGGCCGACCGGGCGGTGACGCTGAGCGACATCCAGGTCCAGAGCGTCACCTTTCCCACGCAGGCCGCGAACGAGGCGCGCTACAAGGCGGCGATCCAGAAGAGCGCGACGGGTATGGTGAAGGTGGTCAGCCTCGATCAGCTCGAAGCCTCGATCGCGCTCGGTCAGGTCCGCAGCGACCAAAGCTCGCTGACCGTGCGCAATGTCGCACCTGAAATCCACTTCGCGTTCGAGCCGACCGTTATGGTGCATATCGACGGCGATCCTGTGATCCGACCGATGTCGACGGCGGGCGTGGCGCGCGTGATCAATACGCGTTCGCTGATCGTGAGGGCGGGCGACGCCTTCTATCTGCGGCTTGGCGGGCGCTGGGCGCGCGCTGCGCGGCTCGACGCCGCCTGGGCGCTCGCGAAGTCAGTGCCCGCCAGCGTCACGGCAGCGCTTGCCGAGGCGACCGAGCGGAAGTTTGCCGATCCAATGGACAAACCCTCCGACGATGTCGGCACGCTGCTCGCCAACGGACGGTTGCCCGCCATCGCGGTCCGCACGCGGCCGGCCGAACTGATTCCCGTATCGGGCCAGCCGCAATTCGCGCCGATCGGGGGCGTGCCGCTCGCCTATATCGCCAACTCGCCCGCCGATGTCTTCCTGCTCAACGACAGCGACTGGTATGTCCTGATCTCGGGCCGATGGTTCAGCGCGAGCTCCGCCAAAGGGCCGTGGAGATATGTGGAGCCGGCGAAGCTCCCCGCGGTCTTTGCGCGCATCCCGGCGGACAGCCCAAAGAGCGCGGTGCTGGCTTCGGTCCCCGGAACGCCCGAGGCGCGCGAGGCGATGATCGCCAACGCGATCCCGCAGACCGCCTCGGTCAGCCGCAAGGCGGCCAGGTTCGAGGCCCAATATGATGGCACGCCCGATTTCGTCGCCATATCGGGAACGAAGCTCAGCTATGCACGCAACGCCGCGGTGCCCGTCATCCGTGTCGATGCGACGCACTATTATGCGGTGAGCAACGGCGTCTGGTTCACCGCCAGCTCGCCACGCGGCCCGTGGATCGTCGCGACCACGGTAGCGCCCGCGATCTACACGATCCCGGTCAGCTCACCGCTCCACTATGTGACCTATGTGCGCGTTTACGGCTATGGCGGCGACACCGTCTATGTCGGCTACACGCCCGGCTATTACGGCACCGTGGTCAGCAACAATGTCGTCGTCTATGGCAGCGGATATGCCTGCACGCCCTGGCTGGGCTCGGTATGGTACGGTTGTCCCGCGACCTATGGCACGGGCGCCTATTTCGGCTACTCCGCCGCAGTCGGATGGACCTTCGGCTTCGGCTGGGGCTATTACGCGGCCTCCACGCCAGGGTGGGGCCCCTACTGGCCGGGATACTATGGCGGCACCGGCGCCTACTATCCCGTTGCGGGCGCGTGGAACGTCTATGGCCAATGGGGCAGCACCGTCGTGTCCGGCACGGCGGCCGCCTGGGCCAATCCCTGGACCGGCAATTATGGCCGGGCCGTCGAGGGCGGCTTCTACAATGAGCGAACCGGGGGGCGTGGCGTCGGTCAGGCTGCGGTCAACACCAATGCCTATACCGGCACGACCACCGCGGCGGCGCGCGGCGTGCGCTACAATCCCGAATCCGGGCGTGTGGTGGCGGCAGAGGGCGTGGCGGCCGCCAACCCCTATACGGGCCAGGCAGGCGCCGCAGAACGGCGCGAGGTCTACAACACCAACACCGGCCGCACGACGAGTACCGCGGGCGCGGCGGGCGCCGGTCCCGAAGGCGCGGGCGCCGCAGGCGGCTTTTCCTCGCAGGGGTCGGGTGGCGACGTCGCGGGTGCCGGCTATGTCCGTTACGATCGTGACACGGGCAGTGTCGATCGGGGCGGTGTCGTGACCGCGGGCGACACTGTCTATGCGGGTCAGGACGGTGATATCTACAAGAAGACCGACGATGGCTGGCAGCAGATCGGACGGGACACCAACGGCGGCAATACGCAACGCCAGGCCTATGGGCCGCAGCAATCGGGCAGCACGCGACCTTCCGGAACCGGCTCAACGGCCTCCGCAAACGGCGCTCTCGATCGCGAGCGGTTCGCACGCGAGCGCAGTTTCACAGGCTCGGGAAGAGAGGCGACGCGCAATCGGCTGGATCGGGGCGCCTTCGGCAACGGCTTCAGCGGGCGCGTAGGTGGCGAACGTCCAAGCATGCGCAGCTTTGGCGGCGGCCGGCGACCGCGCGGCTAGTACCAACAGAATCCGCCTGCTTCCCTGTTCAGGCGGAAGGCGACCGGGCTATTCGGAGATATTTGTGTTGCGCTCTGAAAGACCCGAGGATGCGTCACTGGTCCAGGTTGTGGAAGTTCTCAGATACGCGCTATGGTCCGTATGTCCGCCGTCAGCACCAATGGCACAGATTTGAGGTTGTGAATTAAGGAGGATTTGGGTCTCGTCGTAGTGACGAAGGAACGAAGATGAGACCCAAATCCTCAAGCGCCAAAAAGCCGGCCGAGCAGGTGGTGAAGGACATCCGGCGGCAGACCCGGCGCCATTTCTCGGCCGAGGACAAGATCAGGATCGTGCTCGAAGGCCTGCGCGGCGAGGACAGCATTGCCGAGCTGTGCCGCAAGGAAGGCATCGCCCAGAGCCTGTATTACACCTGGTCGAAGGAATTCATGGAGGCCGGGAAACGCCGGCTGGCGGGCGATACCGCCCGTGCTGCCACCACTGACGAGGTCAAGGATCTGCGCCGCGAGGCCCGCGCCCTGAAGGAATGCGTCGCCGACCTGACGCTCGAGAATCGGCTGCTCAAAAAAAGCATGATCGCGGATGGGGGCGACGACGAATGAGGTATCGCGCATCCGAAAAGCTCGAAATCATCCGGATCTTCGAGCAGTCGCACCTGCCGGCACGGCACACGCTGGACCAGCTCGGCATCCCGCGCCGGACCTTCTACCGCTGGTATGACCGCTACCTCGAAGGCGGCCCAGAGGCGCTGGAAGATCGACCCTCGGCGCCAAGCCGGGTGTGGAACCGGATCCCGGCGGACATCCATGACCAGATCATCGAGCTGGCGCTGGAGCAATCCGAGCTGAGCCCACGGGAACTGGCCGTGCGCTTCACCGACGAGAGGCGCTACTTCGTGTCCGAAGCCACGGTTTATCGCCTGTTGAAGACCCATGACCTGATCACCAGCCCCGCCTTCGTGGTGATCAAGGCGGCGAACGAGTTCCAGCACAAGACCGCCCGGCCGAACGAGATGTGGCAGACCGACTTCACCTACTTCAAGATCATCGGCTGGGGCTGGATATACCTCTCGACCGTGCTCGACGATTACTCGCGCTACATCATCGCCTGGAAGCTGTGCACAACGATGCGCGCCGAGGATGTCACCGACACGCTGGAACTGGCGCTTGCCGCCTCAGGCTGCGACCAGGCCCATGTCCGGCACAAGCCGCGGTTGCTGTCGGATAACGGGCCTAGCTATATCGCGGGCGAACTGGCCGAATGGATCGGTGCGCAGGGCATGAGCCATGTGCGCGGCGCCCCATTCCATCCCCAGACCCAGGGCAAGATCGAGCGCTGGCACCAGACCCTGAAAAACCGCATCCTGCTGGAAAACTACTTCCTGCCCGGCGATCTCGAGACCCAGATCGAGGCCTTCGTCGAGCACTACAACCACCAGCGTTACCACGAGAGCCTGAACAACGTGACGCCCGCCGACGCCTATTTCGGCAGGGGCCCGGCCATCATCCAACAGCGCGAAAGGATCAAGCGACAGACCATCGAGCATCGGCGCTTGCAACACCGCAGGCTCGCCGCATAACATCAACCCCCAGACGAGGCCCGCTCTCCGCTAATCTGCGCCGCGATCTGTGCCAAAGGTTTCGACGACGGACACATTGCGCATGAGCTACACTATACAAAACCAGCCATTATTGGCGGGATGGAACTGTCGTGGCTACGCCGCTTGCAAATGAACATAAGAGTTCCATCGAAACAAAGATGGCGCCAAGATCAATACGGATAGCGGCAGGCGCATGGGGTCGATCAGCTGCAAGCATGGTTGCCTCCACGGAGTTTGGGTCAGCAACCGCACTCTGCCACAGCGCCAGCCGCTATCCACCTCTCGCCATGGGATCTTTCTGATCGCCAATCAGGGCGAGGGTTGCGGGCGACGGCGCGTGGCGGTCAGGCCGTGCAATGATGGAGAGCGGCAGCTATTCGGGCATCATTTCCCAAAACCGGCCTGTCAGGATCGTCGAAGGGTTTCGGGCGCCGGCAGGCGTACTAAACCCTGACGTGTACGACCCGCGGAGCCGCAGGCGCTGGGCTTCGTCGAAGGGTTTCGGGCGCCGGCAGGCGTACTAAACCCTGACGTGTACGACCCGCGGAGCCGCATGCGCTGGGCTATGGGGATTTAGGATTTCGGTGCAGCGCGCGAGCGGATGACCGCCCGCCGCGCCGCGTTGTTCGACGATCCGCAGGCCTGGCACGGACCGGTGGCAAAGGCGCGATGGATGTGTTGTGCCGGTTCCTGGCTGCCTTCCCGTGGTCGGATCGGTGCGGAGGACGAGCATCGTGGTCCCCTGCGACGTGGCTTTGGCAGGGATGGATTGCGTGCCGGCCATGCCGGGTCATGGCGTGATCTCCCGGATGAGCAGCGCTATCGCCGGTGGGGCTCTCGGCTGGTGCCAGCGCCCGAAGGCCTCGATGATGATCATATGCCCGCCGCAGCATGGGCACGGCGGGCGTTGGTCGGGCGGCATTTCGGAGCTGGGCTCTTCCGTGCTCGCGGGAACGTCGAGGAGCTCGCGGGCACGGGCGATGCTGGCCTTGCGGGAAGAGCCGGCGAGCAAGCCGTAGTGCCGGATGCGATGGAAGCCGCGGGGCAGGACGTGGAGCAGGAACCGCCGGATAAACTCGTCGGCGGCGAGCGTCATGACGCGCTGGCGCTCGGGCCCGTCGCGGCGATAGTCCTTATAGCCGAACGTGACGCCGCGCTCGTCGAACGCGATCAGGCGGCGGTTCGAGATCGCGACGCGATGGGTATAGCGGGATAGATAGGCGAGCACGGCCTGGGGCCCGGCGAACGGCGGCTTGGCGTAGACTACCCAGCGCTTCTTCCGGACCGGAGACAAGTGACGCAGGAACGCTCGCCTGTCGGCCAGGTGCACTCTCTTGCCGAAGAACGCGAGCCGACCGGCGTCGTGCAGCTGGATCAGGCGAGTGACGAAGATCCGGCGAAACAGCGCACCGAGCACGCGCACCGGTAGCAGGAACGCCGGTCGCGAGGAGATCCAGCGGGCGCCATCTGGCGCGATGCCTCCGCCCGGCACGATCATGTGCACGTGCGGATGGTGCGTCATCGCCGAGCCCCAGCTGTGCAGCACTGCGGTGATCCCGATGCGCGCGCCGAGGTGCCTGGGATCAGCGGCGATCGTCAGCATGGTCTCCGATGCCACCCGGAACAGCAGATCGTAGAGCACCGCCTTGTTCTGCCAGGCGATGTCGGCGATCTCGGCGGGCAGCGTGAAGACGACGTGGAAGTAGCCGACCGGGAGCAGGTCGGCCTCGCGCTCGGCCAGCCAGGTGCGTGCCGCGGCGCCCTGGCACTTCGGGCAGCCTTCGAGCACGGCATGCCGGGGGCATGCCGTGCGCAGGGGGCCGGTTCCTGCAGCTGTTGTAGGCGATCCGCCAGTGCCCGCAGTCCTCGCAGGCCTCGACGTGACCACCCAGCGCCGCGGTGCGGCAGTTCTCGATCGCCGTCATCACCTTGAGCTGGATGAGGTTCAGGTGCCCGGCATGCGCGGCCCGGTAGCCCGGACCAGCAGCGCGGAAGATGTCGGCGACCTCGAGCGAGGTGCGCAACGGCTCAGCCGTCGGGGGCTGCTTGCGAGCCGGGGAACATGCTCAGCCGATCGAGCGGGCTGATTACGTTCTTCACCGTGCGCGTCGCGACCCGCGTGTAGAGCGACGTGGTCGTCAGTTGGGCGTGGCCGAGCAGGACCTGGATGATGCGGATGTCGACGCCGTCTTCGAGCAGATGGGTCGCGAAGCTATGGCGCAGCGTATGCGGTCCGACCTGCTTGGTGATGCCCGCCGCATGAGCCGCTTCGGCAGCGATGCGATGGACCTGCCGGTAGCAGATCGGCTTCAGGTAATGCTGCCCGGGGAACAGCCACCCGTCGGGATGCATCACGCCCTGCTGCCGACCGACCTTCCACCACTCGCGCAAGAGCACGAGCAGATCTTGCGCCAGCATGGCGTTGCGGTGCCGGCCGCCCTTGCCGCACTGAACCCGAAGCAGCATGCGCTCGCTGTCGATGTCGCGGACTTTGAGCCTGGTGACCTCCGAGGCGCGAAGGCCCGCTCCGTAGGCGACCGAGAGGATCGCCTGGTGCTTGATGCTCGTCGTGGCGTCGAGCATCCGCATGACCTCCTCTCGGCTGAGCACCGTGGGCAGCGAGCGTGGGTGCTTCACCCGCTGGAGCTTGCGGGTCAGGTCCGGCCGAGCCAGCGTGCGCGTGTAGAAGAACCGCAGCGCCGAGACCGCCATGTTCATCGCCGGCGCGCCGAGGCCCGTCTCGCTCTGCTCGATCTGGTATCGCCGCAGATCCTCGTCAGTCGCTTGATCGGGCGGACGGCCCAGCCAGTGCGCGAACCGCGTGACGTCGCGGAGATAGTTGTGCTGCGTTGCCAGCGATAGCCGGCGCACGTTCATGTCTTCGACGAAGCGCTCGCGCAGGGACGTGGCGGGAATGTCGGAAGTTGTGTTGATCATCGCTCGACTCCTTGTTGAAGGAGTCAGGAGCGTCCGCCCGCCTCGCGCTTCGCTCAACCGCAGCGCCAACTTCAGATCGTCATCGCAACATCAGACCAAGGCGCCACTCCCGCGCCAGCGGGTTCGTACTCGTCCCACATAGCAGTCGTATGGACGGCACATCCCTGGAAATATGTGCAGATCCCAGAGATCAGATCGACTGAACAGAGACATGCGGCTCGTCCTCGAGGAAATCGGAAAGAGGTGCAGCTAGCCATTTTCATCGGCATTCGCCAATCCTCTGTAGGCGGCGCCGCAGGGGATGCTCGCGCAGAGATACCGGCGCTCCTAGCAATATTCGGTAGCCGCGCTGCTTCAAGCCTGTGCCAACGTTGATTCATCGGCTACGAGAACGAGGATCAAGGCATTCAAACTCTTCAAGCACACGTCGCTTCCGCTCAATGAGTTCCTCGATGCTCGACACAAGAATCAGTCGAGATCGTCCAAGCTTGATGGTCTCGATCTCTTGCAACTGGATCAGCTGATAGAGCGTGGACCGGCTTATTCCGAGCATCTCGGCGGCCTCGAGGCTTCGCACGGTCAGTCGGCGTGCAGGTGCCAACGGCACGATCGCTGCATCCTGAAGATTCTCGTGGTTCAACATGCGCATTTCCTTTGCATTCAGGTTCACACGGGCCTTGAAGCTCGCGGGCGGGGCGCGTTGCCCGAGCCTCAGAGGCAGACAGCGCCGCGCGCGTGGGAGGGACCGGGACGCGGCAGGATATGCGCCAATCGCCGCATTTAGGGGCATCCGCCGAGGTGCGGCATGCCTTTGCCGTGTAGCAACCGTGCACCATGCCAGATGTGGCCTGGTCCGGCCGCAGCTCCGCTCATTGACCATAGGTTCTCCATGGCTGGAGTACGAGTTCGCGCGTCACGATGACGCGCAGCGGCCAGCCGGGGCGGACCGTGATGGTCGGGGCAATTTCGAGGTTGCGCGCGACGAGCTGGTCGCCCGCGCGCGCTGTCTCCTGCTGCACCGCTTCGCGCACCGCGCGTGTGATGTCGCCCTCGTTGCTCATGCCAAGCTCAGTGCCGATCCCGAGGAGCGACGAAAGCGCAACCCCTTCCAGGAGCGGGCCCACATGGCGATCGACCGCATCGGCAAGCCCGATCTGGCCGGTGGTGTCGCTTGCGGTCAGATCTTCGACTTCGATTGCGGTACCGTCAGGCAGGACAATGCGCTGCCACGCGACCATCGCACGATACTGCGCCACCCCGGACACGCGCTCGGATCGCCCGACGAGGCGCGCACCCTGAGGAATCAGGATCAGCTGGCCGGTGGCGGTGTCGCGCACATGTTCGGTCACCTGGGCAACGACCACGCCAGGCAGATCGGAATTCAGTCCGGTGACGAGGCTGGCGGCGATCACGCTGCCTGGTGCCAGAAGACCGGATCGCGAGGAAATTGAACCCAGGGGGTCAGAGATGATTTCGCGAGACACCCGTTCCGACACCAGCCTTGGCCGTAAAGCTCCTTGCGGCGCGGTGTTTGTTCCGTTTGACAGCGTCTCGCCGCGCGTTTTCCCGTTCGATGCGAGCGCCATCATGATCGCAGACTCGCGCACCTGGCCCTCCGTCGGGCCTTCAGCCGGGCGTGGCGCGACGCTTTCTCTGGCGCCGGACGATTCAGTTGCGGCGCGCTCAGCACGCTCCTGAGCCAATATCGGCCGACCCAGATCTCCCGGCAGCGGACGACCGAGCCTGGGAACCTCGGCATAGCTCGTCGGCCCCGCACCAAATGCGTCGGGAAGCACAGGGCGCTTCTCCTCGCTGGCGTCATCGCGCCTCGCCGCGCCGTCTGCAGCGCGCGGTCCCAGCGACGTCCACATAATGGCCGCCAGGAGACCAGCGATGACGCTCGATATGGAAATCACCATCGCCGGACGAAAGCGTTCGACGCGCGGCGGTCTTGCGCGCAGTTCGAAACGGGCCGGATCCTGCCTGACAAGCGGCGACAGCAGATCAGTCCTGGCAGTCTCGGTCCTCATGCCCCCTACCCCTTCACGCGCACAGGGCGACGCTGCTCGCGCTCGATGCGCACGATGGAAGGCCGCCTTTCGCCAAGCCTGAGCTCGGCGACGTCGAAGAGGCGATCGACAACATAATAGCGTCCGGTCATGCGATAGTTGACGAGTTCCAGTCGTCCCTCGTGGCCGACCACGAAGAGCGGGGGCGCCTCGGCGCTCGCGATATCACTGGGGAAAAGGATGAATGTCTGGCGGCCGTCGTCAAACACTCCGACAGGGCGCCACCGGGGGCGGTCTCCGCTGAGGCGATAGCCGAAATCAAGCCGATCGATTGCAACCGTTGCGGATAACGGGCCCCCGGCACGAGCGGGGCCGCCAGTCAGCGCGAGGACCTGGTCCGCACCGTAGGACCACGCGATTCCCGTCATTGCCGTCGACGCGGTGCTTTCAAGCTGGAGGTGATAGGCGCGCCGGTCTGTTGTAATGACGAGATTGGTCTTCAGTCCGGTCAGATGAGGCTTGATCAGGATATGAGCGCGCTTCTCCCCGCCGTTGCCGCTGCTGGTGTCGCCGACGGTCCAGCGCATCGTATCTCCGGCTGCCACCGCGGTGACTGTTTCGCCGGGTTCAAGCGCGATGTCGGTGATCCGCCCTGGCGACGCATAAAGGCGGTAGAGCGCGCCGTCCTCGAAAGGATAGACCTGAATGGCCTTCTGGAAGTCGCGGGCGAGCGGTTCATGCGCGGCGGCAGCATTCGCCTGGTCGATACGCGACTGGGGCGGGTCGACCGCAACGGCTCGGCGGCCCCGGCCGGCCGAAGATGCGCGCCTTTGTGCGGGCGCGGGGGAGGTGTCGGCAATCGATGCTGCAACCAGCCCAGCGATGCGCGGAGGCACCGCAGATGGATCAAACGCGATGAGCGAGACTGCGAAGAATAGGCTGTTCATGACGGCTGCCTCTCGATCGCGGGGGCAAATGAGGTGCTGCTGTTGCCGGGTATTGGCGCGTTCACGGGGGCTTGGGGCGAGACCAGTGTGCCTTCGCGATCGGATGCGGCGGATGGGATCAACGGCGGTTCGGATTCGAGTTCCCGGTTCCAGTCGATGGCATCGACATACAGTCCCAGGGGATTCTTTCGCAGCACGTCGCTCGAACGCGGTGTCCTGATCCTGGTCGCAAGAATGGCGGTCCAGCGCGTCGTCGCCACCCTGTTGCCGCGTTCGAAGAGTGTCTCGGTCCATTTGACCTGGAACGAGACGTCGGACGCACGCACCACGCTTGTGACCTGTACCGAAACGGTTGTCTCGCCGATCTTGGCGAATGGATCCTGGGCACGCGCATAGTCAGTCAGAAAGCGCCCACCGCGTGGTGTCACGAAATCATAGCTCGACAGCCAGTTCTCCCGCATGAGCACAGGGTCGAGCGAGCGCGAGCGGATCTGGACGATGAAGCGCGCGAGATGCCAGGCAATCTGGGGATCGGTGGGCCGATAGGGCGTCGTGAGGGGCGCCACCGCGCGCGCCTCGCCCGTCGCGTCGACCTCAACGACATAGGGCGTGATATGGCCTTGCATCGACTGCCGGACGAATGCGCCCGCCATGCCGGCTGCCAGCGCCAGCGAACCAAAGGCCATCCATCGCCAGCTCCTTGCCTGGCTACGAGCCGAGCCGATACGCTCATCCCAGACCTGCCCGGCGCGCTGATAGGGCGTTTCGGGCTCGGGCGTTCGGGCATAACGCAAGCTTCCGCGCCACATGCGCATGGGTCAGTTCCTTTCCCTGATATCGGGCTGCATGCCCGCGCTCGCACCCTGGCCATCGCGCAGTGTCTGAACGATCATCTGCCGTCGATGGCGTCCTTTTTGCTCGGCCTGGAGCCGGCTCGCCCAGGCGGGCATCGGCGCCTCGCCATTGGGGGCGGCGGCGTCCCGGGATTGACCGTTCAGCGCATTCCAGGCGGCAGCACGGCCCTGCTGTGCGGCATCGGCGAGCCCCAGAACATTTGCACTGCGCGCACCGATCGCGCCGCGCGCGGCACTTGCCATGCCGCTCATGGCCGACCCGCTGGTCTCGCGTCCCAGTCTTGCGGCGGTGCTGGCCGCAGCGCCCATTGCCGTTCCGGCGCGGATCGCACCCAATGCGCTGCCTGCCGCGAACCGCACGGCACCAAGGCCCGCCGCGGCGCCGCCCGCAAGGCCGGCAGTCGCGCCCAATGCAGTGCCGGCGGCCGCCCCCGCGCCGAGCTGTGGTGCGCCCGCGACCAGTCCCGATGCAATGCCGGGGCCGAAGATGCCGAGCCCGAACAGCGCAAGGCTTGCGAGCACGAGGCTCATTGCCTGTCCGATATCGGGCTCCTGGCCCTGAAGCGCGGTCGCGAATTCGCCGAAGAAGCCCGATCCGATTCCGACGATGATCGCGAGAACCATCACCTTGATGCCCGAGGCGATGACATTGCCGAGCACACGTTCCGCGAGGAAGGCGGTGCGGTTCCAGAGCGCGAAGGGGACAAGAACGAAGCCGGCAAGGCTGGTCAGCTTGAACTCGAGGATCGTGATGAAGAGCTGGACGGCGAGGATGAAGAAGGCGCTGATGACGAGCAGCCAGGCGATGACGAGGATCAAGATCGTCAGCACATTGTCGAAGAAGGTGGCAAAGCCGGTAAGTCGGGCGGCCTGGTCAATGAGCGGCCACGCGGCCTCGAAGCCGATACCCGCAAGATGCCCCGGCCGCATCAGGTCGTCGACGGTGAGGCCTGCGCCGCTGGCGGTGAGCCCGAGCCCCGCAAAGGAGCGCAGGATGATGTCGGCCAGCAGCGCGAAATTGTTAAGGATGAAGGCGAAGGCACCGATATAGAGGATTTTCTTGAGGAAGCGGCCATGCACGTCGTCTTCGCCGCCCATCGCCCAGAACAGACCCGCAAGCGTTATGTCGATGCCGATAAGCACCGAGGTCAGGAAGCCGACATCGGCGCCCAACAGGCCGAAGCCGCTGTCGATATAGCGGATATAGGCCTGCATGAAGCTGTCGATGACGCCGAGGTCGTGCATGGCTGTTCTCCGGGCCAGGCTGGTCGAGCACGGCCTTCGCGCTCGCGGGCGCGAAGGCCGTGGCCCGCTCAGCGCGGCGTGTAGGCCTTGCCCGAGCCCAGGAAGCGCCGGGTCGCCGCGCGCGCCTCGCCTTCCATGTGCACGCGCCGGGCGCGGTCGAGGGCATCGCTGCGAAACTGGGCTGCCAGGAGCTGCTGAAGCTGGAACTGCTGGCGTGCAGCGAGCGAAAGCAGCTGGTTGGTCGCCTGGCTTGCCTCGACTATCCCCCGGGCGTTCTGGCTCCTCGCCACGATCGCATCGAGCGTCTTGCCGTCATCGTGGATATTCTCGACGATGAGGCTCTGGACCGCCATTGTCTGGCGAAGGCCTGCCAGCGATGCATCAAGGCGGGACTGAGCGTCGCGCAGACGCTGATCGGACCGCAGAGCGCCCTGATCGCCGGGAAAGAGCTTGTTGAAGTCGCGTTCGAGCGCGTCGACCCTGAAGCCGACTGACTGGGCCTGGTCGAGCAGGTCATTCACCCTTTCGAGCCTTGCCCGCAAGGCCTGAAGCTCGGGAAAGTCGATGCGCGACAGATTCTTCGCCATGCCGTCGAGCATCGCTGCCTGGTTCTGGAGCGAGCGGATCTGAAGATCGATCTGTTCGAGCGCGCGCGCGGCGCCGAGCAGGTTCTGCGTATAATTTGCGCTGTCGAAGACCGGAATGGCAGCCGCAGGCGAAGCCGCCAGGATGATGGGGCCGAGCCCTGCTGCAGCAATGAGCGATGCACTGATGAGCGACTTCATGCGATGTCTCCTCCTGCCGGGCTGACCTGCGAAGCGAGCCGGGCCGCCCAGCCAAGACCCCGGCTTTCGAACAATCTTGCGAGAAATGTTGACGGATCCTGGTCGTCGAGCAGCGCATCGAGACGCCTGTGATCCTCGGCACTCGCGCTGGCGCACAAGGCGAGCGCGACCGGCCCCAGGGACAGCTCGAACAGGCGGTTCCCCTGCGACGATTGAAGATAATAGTGTTTTCTGGGGCTCGCCCGCGCGATGATCTCGATCTGGCGGGCATTGAGGCCAAAGCCTTCATAGCTGCGCCGGATCTGGGGTTCGAGCGCCCGGTCATTGGCCAGGAAGATGCGCTGCGGGCAGCTTTCGATGATGGCAGGCGCAATCGCGCTTTGCGCGACATCGGCAAGCGACTGGGTGGCGAACACGACCGCGACATTCTTCTTGCGCAGCGTCTTCAGCCATTCGCGAATGCGCGCGGCAAAGAGCGGATGGTCGAGATAGATCCATGCCTCGTCGAGGATGAGAAGGCTCGGTCGACCGTCGAAACGCGCATCGAGACGGTGAAACAGGTAGGACAGGATCGGTGCTGCGACCAGCGGGTGCCCGAGCAATGCTTCCATCTCGAAGCACATGACGTGGCATGCGGCGAAGTCGTCCTCGCCCGCGTCGAGCAGGCAGCCATAGGGCCCTTCGATCGCATAGGGCGCGAGCGCGGTGCGAAGCGCGATATCCTGAAGGAGCGCTGACAGCCCCGTGATCGTGCGCTGATCTTCGGGCGCACTCGCCAGATTGTCGAGGGCGGACCATATGACATCCCTGGTGGCTGGCGTCGGCTCCACGCCCTGGTCGGCGATCAGTGCCAGGATCCACTCGGCAGCCCAGGCGCGCTCGGATGCGCGGTCGATGCGGCGCAGCGGCTGAAAGGCGATGGTCCCGGCCTCGGCGGCCCCGAGGCCAAGCGCGTGATGTGCGCCACCCATGGCGAGCACTGGCGCGCGGGCAGACCCGCCCTTGTCGAAAATGCAGATCTGGGCCTGGGCATAGCGCCGGAACTGCAGCGCAATCATCGCAAGCAGGACCGATTTTCCGGCACCCGTTGGCCCCAGCACCAGCATATGTCCCACATCGTTCACATGCGTTGAAAGCCTGAAGGGTGTGCTGCCCGCGGTCTCGGCCAGAAGAAGCGGCGGCCCGTCCAGATGCGCGTTGCGCTCGGGCCCGGCCCAGAGCGAGGAGAGCGGCATCAGATGGGCGAGGTTGAGCGTGTGGATGAGCGGCTGTCGGACATTGGCATAGGCATGTCCTGGCAGGCTCGACAGCCATGCCTCGAGCGCGTTCAGCTCCTCACGGATGGTGGTGAAGCCGAGACCGTTCACCACGCGCTCGACCTGGCGCAGCTTTTCCTCGACGCGCGTCCGGTCGCGATCGAGGACGGAGATCGTTGTCGTGAGGAAGCCGAAGGCGACATGCTCGCCACCAAGCGCCTGGAGCGCCAGGTCGGCGTCGGCGACCTTGTTGTCGGCATCGGAATCGAGCAATTGCGCGGGTTGATTGTAGAGCACCTCGCGCAGAAGCGCGCTGACCGACTTGCGCTTGTTGAACCATTGGCGCCGGAAGCGGACCAGCGCCCGATTGGCGTGGTCGCGATCGAGCGCGATGAAGCGCGTCATCCAGCGATATTCGAAGTCGAGATGGTTGAGGCCGTCGAGCATCGCAGGCTGGCTGAGCGCGGGAAAGCCAAGCACGCCGAGCGTGCGCAGATGCTGGTCGCCAAGCCGCGGCGAGAGGCCGCCAGCAAGCGGCGTGTCGACGAGCAATGCATCGAGATAGATGGGGGTTTCAGGCACGGCGACCGTCATGGCGCGCGTGGAGATGGTCGCATGCAGATAGGTGAGCGTTTCGCGGTCATCGAGCGCTCGGATCGCGGGCAGGAACTCGCGAAACAGCTCGCAGGCACGATCGGTCTCGGCCACGAACGCTGCCAGGGCCTGGCGCCAGTCGCGCCCCTCGACCTGGGTGTCGCGCGCGACGAACAGCCGCGCGAGACTTTGCTCGGCATCGGGTGCGGGCAGATGGACGAAAGTCATCCAGCTGTAATTCTCGAAATGGCCCGCGCCTTGCTCGAAGCTCGCCCGGCGTTCCTCATCGACGATCCAGGAGGCAGGATCGGGAAAATGGCTGTCGGGATAGTCGGACGCGCCACGTCGCGCTGACTCGAAGAACAGGGCCCAGCCGCTACCGAAGCGCTTCAGCACATTGTTCGCGCGTGCGCAGACCGCCACCAGCTGCTCGTCGGTCGAGCTTTCAAGATCGGGGCCACGGAAGGTGAAGCTGCGCTGGAAGCTGCCATCCTTGTTGAGCACGACCCCCGGGGCAACGAGCGCGGCCCAGGGCAGATAATCGGCCAGGCGCGCAGCCCGATTGCGATATTCGCCGATCCTCAGCATGCCAGATAGCTCTTGTGCTTGAGATGGCGCAGCAGGACGGGCGCGAAGTCGGGATCGCGGCGCGCTGCAAAGGCGCTGAGGCTGTGCGCGACCAGCCAGAACACGAGACCCGCGATCCATTGCTGCAGGCCGAGCGCAAGTGCGGCGGCAAGCGTGCCGAGCAGGATCGCGATCCCGCGCGGGGCGCCGCCGAGCATGATCGGCTGGACCAGCGCCTGGTGGATCGGCACCTCGAGCCCTTCGCAACTTGCATTGCCACTGTTCATGCGATGAGCGCCCCGCCGCCGAAGTTGAAGAAGCTCAGGAAGAAGCTCGACGCGGCAAAGGCGATCGACAGGCCGAATACGATCTGAATGAGGCGCCTGAAGCCGCCGGCGGTATCGCCAAAGGCAAGTGTGAGGCCGGTCGTGATGATGATGATCACCGCAACGATCTTGGCGACGGGGCCCTGCACCGATTGCAGCACCTGTTCGAGCGGTTGCTCCCATGGCATTCCCGACCCGGCCGCGCGAACCGAGCCTGCTGCCCAAAGGGCAAGACTTGCGATGATGACGTGCGCCACGCGCATGCGCCAAACCCATGCCTGGATCATTGGCTGTCTCCCTGATCTGCGGGGTTGATGACGAAGGTCCGATAGTCGCCGCGCTCGTCGAGCCCGGCGACGCCGAGCACTGCCTCGACCCGGCGGGCAAGTCCGCGTCCGGAAATGTAGACGACCAGATCGACAGCGTCGGCGATGAGCTGTCGCGACACCGTCACCACGGCTTCCTGGACGAGCTGTTCGAGCCGGAAGAGCGCTGCGTGTGCGCTGTTGGCGTGGAGCGTTGCGATGCCGCCCGGGTGGCCGGTGTTCCAGGCCTTGAGCAGGTCGAGCGCCTCGCCGCCGCGCACTTCGCCGACGATGATGCGGTCGGGCCGCAGGCGCAGCGTCGATCGGACGAGATCGGCCATGGTGATGCAGTTTTCGCGCGTCCTTAGCGCCACCATGTCGCGCGCGGCGCATTGCAGCTCGCGCGTGTCCTCGATGAGGATCACGCGTTCGTCGCGGTGCGCCATCTCGGCCAGCAGCGCATTGGCGAGTGTCGTCTTGCCCGAGCTGGTACCGCCAGCGATCAGGATATTGCGCCGATGGGCGACCGCCAGGCTGAGCGCGCGCGCGGTCTCCGCGGTCATCACGGCATCGGCAACATAATCGTCGAGCCGCAGGAGCGATCGCGAGGGCTTGCGGATCGAAAAGCACGGCGCCGGGGATACGGGGGGCAAAATGCCTTCGAAGCGCTCGCCCGCGCCGTCACCATGGGGCGGGAGTTCGGCCGAGACGATGGGTGCGTTGTGGTGGACCTCGCTGCGCGCATGGCTCGCGACGAGCCGGATGATGCGTTCGACCTGCGCGCCGTCATAACGCACGCCGGTGTCCATCCTGCCGGCGCCAAGCCGATCGATCCTGAGCGCGCCGTCGGGGTTGACCATGATCTCGGTCACCTGGGGATCCGAGAGCGCCGAGGCGATGGTCGGCCCCATGGCGGTACGCAGCATGACGCGCCTGCGATCATCGGAGACGACATTGTTCATCGCGCCTGCCCTTCTTCTTGACCCGGAACCTCGCTGTGATTGGCGCGCAGCTGGCGCCCGACCTGCGTGACAAAGGCTTCGAAGCGGACACGGCCCAGCGCGCGCGCCGCCTTGTCGGCTTCGGGCAGCGGTGCCGTCACCGTCAGCTGATGCCGAATATAGAGCGACAGGCTTTCGAGAATGACGTCGAGGTCGCGCCGCACGAGTGTGAGTTCGCGCTGCATCCGGTCGAGCCGGGGGCGCAGCAGCAGATCCACCCCCTTCATGGCCTGGTTCTCGACAAGCGCCCGAACGGCGTCGTTGACGATGCGCGAGCGGCTGGTGCCGGGGCGCTGCGCGAGCCTGTCGATCGTCGCTGCGAGCTCCGCGTCGATATAGAGATTCAGTCGTCTCTTCATGGGCGAACCTCCTCACTCGAGCCCGTGGTCGGGCGCCTCGGCGAAGCGCTGGATCGTGGCCGCGGTGCGAAGCGACACCATCTGGTCCATGGCGCGCTTGTCCTGCTGCGGGTCGGTGTCGTCATCGGCAGGAACTGGCTCGGGCGCGACGCGCTCGGGAGGCAGCGGCAGGTCGAGTTCGTGCTGGAGCCCCCGCCGCGGGGTGTTTTCGCTGGTGACGGGGCCGACAGGTGAAGGGGGCATGGGGATGCATGCCGCGCTGGCTTGCGGCCAATCATGCGGGCGCGCGAGCGGACGATCGACATAACTGCCCTCGGCCAGCACTGGTGGGGGCAGCACCCGGTGGGTGAAATTGCGGTCCTTGTGATAGCGAAGCTTGGCTGCCCGGATCGGCGGGCGTCCCTCCAGCAGGACGACCGCCTCATCGCGTGGGAGCTGCATCACCTCGCCCATGGTGAGAAGCGGTCGTGCGGTTTCCTGGCGGCTGACCATCACATGCGCGAGCCAGGGCGCGAGCCGGTGTCCGGCATAGTTGCGCATCGCACGCTGCTCGGTGGCGGTGCCGAGCGCGTCGGATATGCGCCGCGCGGTCCGCTCGTCATTGGTCGCGAAGACGACGCGGACATGGCAATTGTCGAGGATCGCGTTGTGCGTACCATAAGCCTTTTCGATCTGATTGAGGCTCTGCGCGATCAGGAAGCAGCGCACGCCATAGGAGGCAGTGAATGCCAGCGCCGTTTCGAAGAATTCGAGCCGTCCGAGCGCGGGAAATTCGTCGAGCATGAGGAGCACCTCGTGCCGCGGCGCCGCGCCAGGGCCCGACGATTGTGTGAGCCCGCGGGCGATCTGATTGAGGATGAGCCGGACGAGCGGGCGCGTGCGCGCAATGTCGGAAGGGGGTACGACAAGATAGAGCGAGACGGGACGGCTGGCCGCGGCGATATCGGCGATCCGCCAGTCGCTCGTGCTTGTGATCTCGGCAATGACAGGGTCGCGATAGAGGCTGAGGACCGAGACGGCGGTCGACAGCACGCCTGAGCGTTCATTGTCGCTCTTGTTGAGCAGCTCCTGTGCAACCTCGGCGACAACCGGATGCACGCGCGGTTCGGCGTCGGTACCCAGGTGGTTGGTGGCCTGCATCTTCCTGAGCGTGTCGACGAAGCTGCGCCCGGGATGCGAGAGGAAGCGCGCAAGGCCCGAGAGCGTCTTGTCGACCTCGGCATAGAGGATATGCAGCATGGTGCCGACAAGCAGCGCATGGCTGGTCTTCTCCCAGTGGTTGAAGCGCTCGAGCACGCCTTCGGGATCGACGAGGATGTCCGCGATGTTCTGGATGTCGCGCACCTCGTTCACGCCGCGACGAACCTCGAGGAGCGGATTGAAATGCGCCGAACGCGCGTCGGTCGGGTCGAACAGCAGGCAGTGGGAAAATGCACTGCGCCAGCCCGCGGTGACCGCCCAGTTTTCACCCTTGATGTCGTGGATGATCGCCGAGCCCGGCCATGCCAGGAGCGTCGGAATGACGAGCCCGACCCCCTTGCCCGAGCGTGTCGGAGCAAAGGCAAGCACATGCTCGGGCCCGCCATGGCGCAGATAATGACGCTTGTAGAGCCCGAGTATGACGCCTTTATCGCCGAGCAGACCTGAGCGGGCGACCTCGCGCCGCGTCGCCCAGCGCGCCGAGCCATAGGTCGTCACCTGTCCCTTCTGGCGCGAACGCAGCATGGCACAGCCAAGCGCTGCCGCGCAGCCGGCCATTGCGCTTGCGGCCGCCAGTGCACCCGCCTTCTCGAAGACCTCGGGAGCATAGGCTTCATAGGCGTACCACCAGATGAAGAGCGCGACAGGGAAATAGATCGGCCGGTCGCCGAGCATGAACCAGGGACCGCCGAGCGCGGGTTGATGGCCCAGCATGCTTGCGGCCCATTGGGTCGCAGCCTGGAGCCCGGAAAGCACGATCGCGATCACGATCACGATCTGCCCGATGTACAGTCTGTTGGGATTCACCGCAGATCTCCCGCCACTGGACCTGGCATCGAGGTCGTCGCCGATTTTCGCAGCAACGCGCCTATCGATCGAGAGGACAATCGGGGCCAGAGGCGGCCAGAGGCGGCCAAATGGAGCAGGGAGGTCGCTCAGGCCCGAAATCGCCCATCGCGCGGGAGGCGATGGCGATGTCGAGTCGCACATGTGTCTGTGGTGCGAGCGTCAGTCGATGCTCGGCGCCGAACGCCCGCGCCCGATCGTCCAGCTGAAGCTGTCGCCGATCATCACGCCTGACATGTGATGGCCGATGCGATGTTCGAGAATGGGCCGCCAGGGAACGAGACTGAAATCGCCGGCGCGTTCGAGCACCGCGAAACGGCCGCTGACCAGGTCAACTGCCTCGCGGCACGTCCCCTCAACAGTGTCTCCCGTCCTCGTGTGGGTGAAGGCAATGCCGAGACGCCGCGAGATGGCGGCGCCCGCTGCGGCGATCTCACGCGACCCGAGTTTCGCGGCCATGTCGGGATCGACGACAAGCCGGCCATCGATCCTGCGGGCAAGCCCCTGTTCGACCAACCATTCTCGGCGACGATCGATCGCTTCGAGGACATCGCGTCCGAAGCCTGCATCGCGAAGCGGGAGCGGTGTGTGCGCGACGATTTCGGCATCGAGCCAGGTCCACGCATGGCAATGAACAAGTGCCGCGAGCGGTCGATGCGACAGCTGCGCGATCGTGACGGGATGATCCTGGCTGCGTGACGCCTCGAAGCCACCGACGCGCTCGAGGAAGTTGTCGGGCACCGACCAACGCCCCTCGCCTTCGCGTGATAGGCCACAGGCGGCGCCCAGCGCCTCAAGCCGGCGGATATGGGCATCCAGGCTTTCGTCGGTCATCGCGGCATCGCGACGATGCATTTCAACGTCATAAATGCCCGCATTGCGGCGTGCGACTTCCGCAATGCGCAAATCCTCAGCCTGAGGCGCGGTCGACCAGGGCGCGATACGCACGATGGCGCCGCCTGGCGCAGGTTCGGCGAGACCGATATCGACATGATAGGCGCGGCCATCGACTGCCTCGATGATGAGGTCGTTGCACCCCGTGCGCGCCGGATGCTGACCATGCGCGATGATCCGCCCGACAAGCACGCGCCCGCTGCCTGGCTCGTAGATCGCCCGATCGATCGGTGCGACGCTTTGGGGCAATGTCTTCTCCAGCGCGTCATGGATCGCGAGGCGCTCGCGGATCCGGTCGAGAACAGGCTCGAGTTCGCAATCCAGCCGCCACTCGGTGCGCGTGATGGGTCGAGCAAGCCCCAAATGCTCGAGCATCCGGAGCCGCGCGGCAAAAAGACTTTGCGCGCGGGGTGTAGCCGCGGTCATGGCGAGGCTGCCGTCGTCAGCGTCATCGAGGAGCGATCGATCGATCCGGGTGAGCCGAGCCCGGAGGTTCACCTTGTCGCGTGAAGGCGCATGATCGGGTGCGGGCCCCAGATCAAGTTCCACCAGCTCGCGCGTGCGCTCGCGCAGTCCATGGGCAAGATAGTCGGGCGCGATGACGAGATCGCGATTGCGCTGGTCGCGGCCCCTCAGGTTTACATGGGTGTGCGGATGGGCGGTATTGAAATGGTCAACCGCGATCCAGTCGAGATCGGTGCCGAGATCGGCGGCGGCGCGTGCCATCAATCGTCGGGTCAGCGGTTCCAGACTGTCATATTCGCGCCCGTCCTCAGGCGAGATGATAATGCGGAATTCGTGACGGTCGTCGGCCTGGCGCGCCTGGAAGCGCGTTCTGTCCTCCACTTCGCCATCGGCGTCGTAGAAGCGCCCCCTGGCATGCTCGCGGGTCACGCCTTCGCGCTCGAGGTACCGGATATGCGCACGTGACGCGCTCCTGCCCCTGCCCGCCAACCGGACGATCTGCACCTTGACCACGACGCCTCTGCGCCCGGCTTCCATCAACTGGCCGCGCTGCGCAAGCACGCGGCCTATGCCACTGCCGCGCGCAAGACGGCAACCGTTGAACGCCGGGCCGCGCCGCGGCCGTGTGACCGCGCCTGCCAGGTTCGCTGCCGCAAGCACACTGTGCAGATATCTGGATGTGCGGCCGGTCCCGGAGCCCGGCCGGCCGAGGTGCGGGACGAAGTCGTCATCACCGCGCATGGCACCTCCTCCGCCCGGCGGCTGCGACCCGCGGCGCCGATGCTCGGCTGGGTGCCGCGCATAGCGACGTATTTCTGCCCCTTGCACGGTAGAATGGCACCTGCTGCCCGCATAGGGTGCCAGGCCAAGACGAAGAAAATGGCTCGGATTCAGGAGCCTGCGCAATCACCGGTGCCGGATCTTCGAATCTTGCACCCGATCGACGAGCATGTTGCCGAACCTCTGTCCTGGCATGTGCGTGGCGCCGCCGCATCGACTGCCGAACATGCCGAGCGAGAGCTGGCATCCAGTATCGATGCACGATGTCGGAAAGCCGCTGGCGAAACGGCGCGTCTGGTGCGTCGCCAGCGAAAGACGCGAGCGCGTCAGCGCTCACGAAGAAGGACAAAGAGGCCAGCGCCCCTGCGCGCATCGTCGGGCGGGGCAAGTGGCTCGGCCGCGCGATTCAGCGTGAAGAACAGCGCTGCCTCGGGGACGCGAGTACCGGGCCCGCCGCTTGTCCGGCCAGCTACGCGCGCAAGATAGTTGCGCGTCTCGAGCGGTAATTGCCGGCCGGTGGCCAGGTGCCTGGCGTAGCGCGTGGGACCCGCATTGTAAGCGGCGAAAAGGCCGGGATAGCCGAAGCGCTGATGGAGCAGCTGCAGATAGAAGGCGCCCGCCAGGATATTGTCGCGCGGATCATGCGGATCACGGCCGAGGTGGTGACGGACGCGCATTTCGGACCAGGTCGCTGGGATCAGTTGCATGAGGCCCATTGCGCCCTTGGAACTGGTGATGGGGCGTCCATTCAAATGGGATCGGCCGCCCGATTCAGCGCGCATCACTTGCTCGATCCACGGCGCCGGGACGCCTGTCAGGGCAGCCGCCTCATCAATATGCTGGCGCCATTGGTCGAGCGGCTCGGCGCGGAGGGGCGCCGAAACCGCGATCAGCGCGCCGCAGACGAGATATCTCACCATGTCCACAGCGGCAGCGCGCGCCCGAGGATCCGCTCGCGGTCGAGCGGACCGAAATAGCGCCCGTCAAAGGATCGGGGTGCATCCATGAGGAGCAGGACTTCGCGCGGCGACAGCCGGCGGCATCCTCGCCAGGGGTTGAGCGGGCGACCGAGCGCGTCGCGCGCATGCTGTAGTGCGACGGGCGCGCGGTTTACGTGGAGCTGGTCATGGCGCGAGCAGACATGATCGCCCGGCTCCGCGGCGATCCGCTTGATGAGCGGCACGCCGAGCGGAAGATATCGCCTGCGCGCCGCCATGTCGCGCATCGGACCGTCGATGCGCGCGACGACCATATCACCTTTGGCCATGCGCGTGCCGCGCTGGACAAGGTAGAGGCCGAGAGGCGCGCTTGCGCTCAGATTCCAGACAAGCCGAGGAAGAGGCGGGACAAGGACCGTGGTCAGCAGGGCGGTGCTCAAGAGGAGCGGCGCTGCCTGAATGGCGGTGCGACGCATGTTAGCCAAGCCCATTGGGCCTCGTCCTGCTCGACCAGCGGTCGAGATCCTCGACATGATATCGGATGGTCGTGCCGTGGAGACGATGCGCCGGGCCATGCCCTTGCTCGCGCAAGCGCCTGAGGGACCGCACCGAGATTGCAAGGTAGTGAGCCGCCTGGACGCAACTGAAATAGGGCGAGCGCGTCACCAGATCGGAGCGTTGGAAGGACCTGCTGGCCATGGACATCATCTCCGTTCTTGGGAATCCGGATCGGACGATCGAATCCGCGATCAGGATTCACGCGCGGATCGTCACAAGGGGAGAGTCGAATCGTGGGGGCGGTGGAATCGACTCGACGGGCACGCCGTGCCGCAATCGCGCTTCTGGCGGGCTCACCCCAGCAGATCGCGATAGCTTCCCTGCGACCGCTTGAGGCCGAGCGCGGCAAGGCGCCTGATGCGTGATTTGAGGAAGTCGGAGGGACCAGACCATGAACTGGCGCCCAACGGCCCGAAGATCTCGCAGGCTATCTCGTGCATGCCTATCCCGGCTGAGCGCGCATCGTGAACGCGCAACGCAAGGATCTCGCGCCTGAGCCGCGGATCGCAGTGGCGCGGCTCGGCGCGGATGTGGCGGTCGCGCTGCAGCTGGGCCAACAGCCTGAGTGCGGCGAGCTGGGGTTCGTTGATGGCGGCAGCGCCAATGACGACCTCGAGTGAGACGGCCCCCGATAGCAGTGAGCCCCCAGCAAGATCGATACGAAGCCATTGATGATCATGGCGTGCGAGAAAGGCTTCGCTGCCCGCAGGAGAGCTGAGCACGATGCACGGCTGGTCAAGCCTGGTGACATCGAACCCTGCCCGCGCAGCATGGGCGTGCACGCGCAGGACCGAGCAATCGCGCTCGGCTGTCCAGAAAAGGCGCGCGCTAGCTGCGTCGCGTTCGACCGCTTCGGCGAAATCGCATCCCCCAGGCACGTGCCGTGGGATGGTCGAGCATGGCCGTCGACACAATGCGAACGCTTCCGATGGCGGTCTCGTTTGGACGCGTCGCCATCAGCGATGCGCAACCCTCGCGATATGCGGGATCGCGACGCTGCCATTCCCACAACAATGCGGCACGGCCCCCCGCCTCAATGGCGCGGTAATGATCGCAGTCGCGCCAGTCACCCAGGAGCATGGACGGGTGCGCCCGTGCACCTCTGGCAACGATCGGCGAGCTTTCGGTCTGTGATGGCAGCATGGACGTGCCCCCAGCTGTGAATCCTGGCCCGTGATCCTTCCAGTAACGATCTGAGTGCGCGATACCTCCTAAAGGGGGTATTGCCAGCTGCGCATCTCGTTGAGCTCGATCTCGCCGGCATCGAGCGCGGCAAGAATCAGCTGCGAGCGACGCGCAACGCCGAAGCGCAGCCTCGCGTCGTTCAGATAATAGGTGACGCTATTCTCGGCGATTCCGAGAATGCGCCCGATTTCCCAATCGGTCTTGCCCTGCCCCGCCAGTACGACGCAGTCGCGCTGGCGCGGGCTTAACATGGGCCGCAAATGCGCTTGCCGCGGGATTGGCTGCGTCGTCCTCAATGCGGCCGACCAGGCGAGATGTGCCAGGCATTCGGCCGCTACGAGCCGGTGCGGCGCGATGATCTCGACTGAAGAACGCACAAAGGAACAGCTCGCGCGCCACTCGCCGGCATTGTGGAGGGGGATGGTGTAGCCTTGTACAAGTCCGACGCCTTGTGCGTCTTCGAGCATCCGCCGCTGCGCAGGCGCCAGCTCTCCGAGGCGCGGCAGGTCGTGCCAGGCAAAGCCGAAAGGCAACCTTGCGGCTGCCAGTCGGACCGGATCGATGCGATGCAGGCCATGGCTGGCAAATCGGTCGGCCCAGTGGTCGGGATAGTCATGCAGCAGGACCAATCCGCTTGGCAGTCGTGCTATATCGGCATGATGAGCAAGCGCGAAATGGTCGAAGCCAAGCCGCCGGGCCGCCTCGCCCAGCAGGGTTGAGATCTCCTCGAGATCCTGGGCAGCACGGATGTTTTCGGCGAATTCGCCGACAATATTCAAGGCCGGGTTGGGGCCAAGGGGCTTGCGGGCCATGCACGAAAGTCACCGGCATCGGTTAAGAATTCGTAGCAATACAAGGTGTTGGCGGCGCGCTCGAAGGGCGCACGGCTGCAAAATTCGACAACGAAACCGAGCAAGCAGTTGCATTTGGCCGCTGCGAACCAAGCAAGGCCGATGCCATTGCGATCCTCAAGAATCGTGCTGGAGATTAGGCGGCGTGGCGCTCGAGCTCGGCGATGCGCTCGGAGCAGAGGATATGGACGATACGCCCAAGCTCCTCGACGCGTTCGCCGAGCCAGGCCAATTCCTCCTCGGTGATGCGGTATTGCCTGGAGTAGCGCGCCTTCACATAGGCGTCCTTCAATTTCTCGAAGCGGGCGCGGTCGCGCCTGGTCTCGCGCGGCCAGGCATCGATCAGCCGGCGATCGAGCCGCTCGGCCTGGGTGCGGAGAAAGCCGAGATTGTGGACGTGCGGTGTGTAGAAGGTCTTCACGAGTAGGACGCAGTGATAGAGGCGCTCGGTGGCCTGATGCAGATTGAAAGCGGCGTAATTTCGTTGGCCATCGCGCAAACTGTAGTCAGCTAGCTTCCGCGCATACATCGCGCTCGGATACCACTCCTGAAAATACTCCCTCGCCATCGCCAGCGCTTGGGGCGCCGTCTTGGGCTTGGGGGTATGAAGCTCGCTGTCCTCGCTCTCGTAGAGCGCGATCCCGTCCTTCGCGATGTCCATGAAGAAATAGCGGCCATGCGCAAGCCCGTCATTCACCTCCTGCAAGGTGTGGACGATGAAATTGACGGGGGTCTTCACGGTCTTCGTGATCGCGAATTCGCGCGTCAGCCTTTCCTCGGCCTTCTCCCAGAACTTGATCGGGTCGGTCAGCTTCTGGTTGTTGACGATGATGAGCAGGTCGAAATCGGACTGGTAGCCCTTGGCGGTATGCGGTTCGTCGACCCAGTTGCCGCGCGCATAGCTGCCATAGAGGATGACCTTGAGGATGCGGCCCTTCTTCTTCCAGTCATGGGCCCCAAGCGCGGTTGCATCCTCGAATTCCTCGAAGAGGATCTGGAGCACGCGTGTCAGATCGCGCTGCTTGGCGGCGGGAAGATGATCGAGGTCCTTGCGCATGGTTGCAAATCTTTTCGTGGAGTGCCAGCGCTTTGGCAAGGCCGGCCTGATCCGAAATGAGTCCGCCCTCCCCTGATCAGGGAGGGCGGATATGCGCTCAGTCCTCATCACCCAGCGTGCGCGCCAAGTGCAGCAGGGCGGCGGCGATATGCTGCTCGACGTCGTCCACCTCGAGCCGGAGCAGCGCGGCGATGGTCGCATAGTCGAGCCCGTCCTGACGGTGGAGGATGAAGACCTGGTAGGTGAACAGGGGCATGGTCGATGCCGCCCGGTCGATCCGTTCGCTCAAGCCGCGCGCCTCGTCGCGGCGGTGCCAGATGTGCTGGCGCAGCCGCTGCCAGCGCTGTGCGAGACAGCCGCTCATGCCACGTCTCCCCTGCCCGCTCCCAGCAGCATGTCGGCGGCCTTGCTCGCCTGGGATGCTGCACGGAAGATCGCGCGCTCGTCGCCGCGCAGCACCTCGAGCCAGGCGCCGATATAATCGCTGTGGCGTGCCACCGGCCGGATATTGAGCGCAGCACAGACAAAGGCCGACGCCATTTCGGCGACGAGTTCCTCGCGCGCATAGTCGGGGCCGCCGAAGGTGCCGCGCTGTTCGCGCGCAAGCCGCGAGCCATGGCCCGTCCAGTGGCCGAGCTCGTGAAAGGCGGTGCGGTACCAGTCGAGCGGATGATGGAATGCCGCCTGATCGGGGACCTGCACATAATCGGGGCCAGGGGCATAATAGGCCTTGTTGCCGCCGACGCGGAAATCCGCCCGGCTCCCGACGATGATCTCCTCGGCCTCGACAAAGATCGCATGGCCGGTAGGCCGCTCGGGCAAGGCGGTCACCTGTTCGGGCAGGTTCTCGCACTGGTCGATGTTGAAGACCGTGAAGCGCTTCAGGAATGCGAACGTCCGCGCCTCGTCACCGTCATGGGCAGCGCGTTCCTGTTCGCCTTTCGGGGTGAATTTGTCGGAATAACAGACCGTAGTGCCGCGCTCGCCGCGCCTCACATTGCCACCGAGCGCGAGCGCCTGACGGTAGGTCAGCCAGCGCTGGCTGTGCCAGCCATGGTCGGTCAGTGCATGCCAAAGGATCAGCACATTGATCCCCGAATAGCGCCGGCCGGTGTCGGCATTGTGCGGCAGGTCGCAGAGTGTCCCGCCCTCTTCCCAGGGCTGGACCCAGGGAAGGCGTCCCATTTCGAGTTCGGAGATCACCTTCTGCGTGACACCGGCGTAGAGGCTGACCCGGTCTTCGGGCGATGACTTGCGATGCATGGTTGTGCTCCTTTCTCGCACCGCACCCGGCCCGGGCTGGGCGGGGTGGGCGACAGGAGCGGACCG
>NZ_JBYSXE010000045.1:0-35561 GCF_058781925.1 Sphingobium sp. FW306-1B-F04DB
CACCACCACCCAGCCCTTCCGGTGAGAGAGGCCACTGATCCAGTCTATGCGTAAACTATTGTTCCGTCCCCACGCCGGCACAGCGCCGGCGTGGCGACATCTGTCACTGACATGCCTCGCGCCCGTTCTGGCGCTGTCCATGCTTGCCCCGCCCCTGCTGGCGCAGACCCGGCCAACCGCCGAAGTGTCGGCCGAGCTGCGCTCCGCGGTCGGCGGAAAGCTCAAGAGCTTTTACCGGGCACGATCCTGGTGGCCATTGTGGATCCGCGGCGATACGCTGGGTCCCGAGGCAGACCGGCTGATCGAGCTTGTCGAAAGCGCCGATCTCGACGGCCTCGATCCAGCGGATTTCGACCCCGAGGACTTGCGCGACACTGTCGATGCGGCGCGTGGTGGCGATCCCGAGATGCTCGCGCGCGCCGAAATCCGCCTTTCGCGCACCTTCGCCGCCTATGTCCGCGCGTTGCGACGCCCGTCATCGGTGAGGACGGTCTATCTCGACCAGGAGCTCGTGCCCGAACAGCCCACCGAGATCGAGGTGCTGCGCGCCGCGGGCGTCCAGTCCTCCATGACCGACTATCTCGACACCATGGGCTGGATGAGCCCGATTTACGCGCGGCTGCGTGCCGGGCTGGTCGAGTATCACGACAGATGGGCCGCGCTGCCTGAAATGACATTGCCTGCGGGGCCCACGCTGCGTCCGGGCATGAAGGGCGCGCGCGTCACCATGCTGCGCACGCGGCTGGGCGTGCCCGCGGGCGGAGCTTTCGACAAGTCGCTGGCGGCAAAGGTGAAAGCCTGGCAGGCGGCGCATGGGCTGCCCGCCGATGCGATCGTCGGTGCGAAAACGGTGGCGGCGCTCAACCGCGGGTCGGGCTATTACGCGCATCTGCTCCGGGTGAACCTCGAGCGCGCCCGCGTCCTGCCGGGTACGCAGAAGCGCTACATCATCGTCGATTCGGCGGCGGCACGGCTGTGGCTCTACGATGACGGCAAGGTCGTGGACACGATGAAGGTCATCGTGGGCAAGCCGACCGAACCGACCCCGATGCTGGCGGGGATGATGCGCTATGCCGTTGTCAATCCCTATTGGAACGTCCCCCCCGATCTTGTGCGCAAGCGCATCGTGCCGCGCGTGGTCGAGAAGGGCGAGGCGCTGAACGCGATGGGCTATGAAGCGCTGTCTGGGTGGACAACTGATGCGCGGGTGCTCGACCAGTCGGAGATCGACTGGAACGCGGTTTCGGCGGGAAGCCAGGAACTGCGCGTGCGCCAGCTTCCGGGCAAGACCAATTCGATGGGCAAGATGAAGTTCATGTTCCCCAACGATCTGGGCGTCTACCTCCACGACACGCCAGAAAAGGCGCTGTTCAAGGAGGATCCACGCCTGTTCAGCTCGGGCTGCGTGCGCGTCGAGGATGCCGCGCGGCTGGCGCGCTGGCTGTTTGGCAAGCCGCTGGAGGCCGAGTCGGACACACCCGAACAGCAGGTCTGGCTACCCCAGCCGGTGCCCGTCTATCTCACCTACCTCACCGCGGCGCCGACCGACACGGGGATTGCCTTTCGGGACGATGCCTATGGGCGTGATGCCGACCAGGAGATCACGCAGTTCGCCGGACGCTGAGGGGCTGGAGCCTGATCGTTTGAGGTGGAAGCGCCTTGCGCTTCTGTCGAAAGCGTAAATCAGGCTCTATTCAAACAGTTGAGACCTTGATTCACGTTTCAGACTGACTCAGTCTGAAACGATCAAGGTCTGGCCATTGCGGGGAGGAGCGGCTAGCGTCCGCCTTCCCTGCACGACCAAGGATTTTCCATGCCGCACGCCCGTTATGCCATCATCGCGCATGGCGACCAGTGGATGATCAACATCGACGGCAAGAATTACGGCCCCTATGCGACGCAGAGCGCGGCGATCCGCGACGCGGTCGATACCGCGCACAAGGCGGGCACGGGCGGCTTCGAGGCGCAGGTGCTGATCCAGGGCGGCGACGGGCGTTTCGCCACGCACTGGACCTATGGCAAGGACGCCTGGCCGCCGGCGTGATGCGCGACATGGCAATGCCCGACATCCGCAACATCGTGATCCTGACGGGGGCCGGGATTTCCGCCGAAAGCGGCCTTGCAACCTTTCGCGGACCCGACGGCCTATGGGAGGGGCACCGCGTCGAGGATGTGTGCACGCCCGAGGCGCTGGCGCGCGATCCCGTGCTCGTGCACCGCTTCTACGATGCGCGCCGCGCGGCGCTCGATGGCGTGACGCCCAATGCGGCGCACGCGGCGCTGGCGCGGCTCGATGCCGCATGGCCCGGCGAATTGCTGATCGTGACGCAGAACGTCGACGACCTGCACGAACGCGCGGGCGCGCGGCGGCTGCTCCACATGCATGGCGAGTTGCGTTCTGCGCTGTGCACTGCGTGCGGCGCGGTGACGCGCTGGGACGGGCCGATGGGGCACGGCCCCGAATGCCCCGCCTGCGGCGCGCGGGCGCTGCGTCCCGACATCGTCTTCTTCGGCGAGATGCCCTATCAGATGGACCGCATCGATGATGCGCTTGGACGCGCCGACCTGTTCGTGTCGATCGGCACGTCGGGAGCGGTCTATCCCGCGGCAGGCTTCGTCCAGACCGCACGCTACCACGGCGCCGACACGCTCGAACTCAATCTCGATCCGTCGGCGGGGAGCTACCTGTTCGACGAGACGCGGCTGGGGCCGGCGAGCGTGCTCGTACGCGACTGGGTGGACGTACTTCTGGCGGGGTGATCGGGGCAGGCGCGCCACCGCGGCTTTACCGCTTGCATTCCGCGCGCAAAAGCGAAACTATGCGTCCTATAATAAAAATACTGGGATGAGGGTGATGCGGGCACTAAAACTGCTGAAGTCGAAGTCGGACTGTATCCTGATGATATCGTTCGCCGTCACGATCTGGGTCGCGCTGATCGCGATCCTCTACGCGAAGTTCTGAGTACGCGCGGCGCGGCCGCTAGCGGAGCTTGCTGACCTTCAATCCATCCAGCTTTGCGCGCGTCTGGACCGATTCCTCGCTGCGCGTCAGCGCCTTGGCGATGGCTTTCAACGACATGCCCTTGGCTGCGAGCCGGTGAAGCTTCTGGATTTCGTCGGAGGTCCAGGGCTGGCGGTGTCGCTCGAATCGCTCGGCCATCTTCGTCACTCCACCCAGTCGAGGCCGATGTCGCGGTAGAGGCCGCGATCCTCCTCCCAGTCGGGCTTCACCTTCACGTGCAGATAGAGATGCACGCGCACCCCGCCGAGCAGCTCCGAAAGCTGCGCGCGCGCGCGGCTGCCGATCTCCTTCAGCCGCTGGCCGCCCTTGCCAAGGATGATGGCGCGCTGCGTCGGGCGCGCGACGAGGATCTGCTGGTGGATCTCGACCGATCCGTCCTCGCGCTCGGAATATTTCTCGGTCTCGACCGCGCTCGCATAGGGCAGTTCGGCGTGGAGCTGGAGATAGAGCTGCTCGCGCGTGACCTCTGCCGCAAGCATGCGGTCGGTGGCGTCGGAGACCTGATCCTCGGGGAAATGCCACACGCCTTCGGGCATCGCCGCGCCGAGCGCCGCCTTGAGTTCGGGAAGGCCGTCGCCCGTCGTCGAGCTCACCATGAAGATATGATCGAAGGCGATCCGCTCGTTGAGCCGCTCCGCGTGGACGAGCAGCTTGCCCTTGTCCGATATGTCGACCTTGTTGAGGATCAGGATCTTGGGCTCGCGCCGGTCCTTCAGGGCTTCGACGATGCTTTGGACCTTGGGCCCGAGCCCCGCCTTTGAATCCACCACGAGCGCGATCAGGTCCGCGTCGCGCGCGCCGTCCCACGCCGCGGCCACCATCGCGCGATCGAGCCGCCGGCGCGGTTCGAAGATCCCCGGGGTGTCGACGAGCATGATCTGGTTGGCGCCGTCGATTGCGATGCCCATCAACCGGGTGCGCGTCGTCTGCGCCTTGGGGCTGACGATCGCGACCTTCTGGCCGACCAGCGCATTGACCAGCGTCGATTTGCCCGCATTGGGCGCGCCGACGATCGCGACGAGGCCGCATCTTTGATTGGGGAGAGTGTTCACGCCTCTGCCATTCGCGCGAAACCGTGTTGAACGCAAGAAGCGGGACGCCGCGGCCAGCGATTCATGAGAGGACGGTCGCGCAACAAACGGGAGATTCCGATGACGGATGGCGATGTTTCCGATTTCGTTGTCGCCTTTGCGGCCGCGTGGGCGGCGCGTGAACCGGCCGCTTTCGAGGCGCTGTGGCATCCCGATGGCGTGCTGCACTATCCCTATGTCGATCGCGCGGTCGCGGGGTCGGAAATCGGCCGCCTGAACGCCGCGCACAACGCGCAGACGCCCGATCTGGTCTGGCAATTGCTCGACTGGACATGGCGCGGCAATGTCGTGATCGTAGAATGGCAACTGACCAACATGGCGGGCGGAAAGCGCGTCCAATGGCGCGGCGTCGACAAGTTCACGCTGCGCGACGGCAAGATCATCGAGGAGATCGTCTACGCGGACACCGCGCCCCAGCGCGCCCTGAAGGATGGTCGTACGCTCGAGCCGATGCTGCGTTTCTGAATCAGCCTGACAGCTTTTCGAGCAGTGCCTTCGCCGCCGCGGTCTCCGCCTCCTGCTTGGACGTGCCGGTGGCGCTGGCCTCGGCGAGCTTGCCGATCGTGACGGTGACGGTGAACCTGGGCGAATGGTGCGGGCCCGAACGGTCGGTGATCTCATAGACCGGAGGCTTGCGATTGTGCGCGGCCGCCCATTCCTGAAGTTCGGATTTGGGATGCTTGGGCGCGGCGCCCTGCGTTCCGACGAGATCCGCCCATGCACGCCGGATGAAGCTGCGCGCCGCCTCCTGCCCGCCTTCGAGATAGAGCGCGCCGATCAGCGCCTCGACGACATCGCCCACGACATTGTCGCTTTGCGCCGCGCCGTCGTCGCGCGCCTGCTTGCCGAGGCGCAGCCAAGGTACCACGCCAATGCCGCGCCCGACCTGCGCGCACATCTCGCGCGTCACGAGCGCGTTGAGGCGCCGCGAGAGCTTGCCCTCGGGCTCGTCGGAAAAATCGGCATAGAGCCATTCGGCGATCACCAGCGCGAGCACGCGATCACCGAGGAACTCGAGCCGTTCGTAATTGTCGCCGGCATGGCTGCCATGCGTCAGTGCACGCGTGAAAAGCGCGAGGTCCTTCGCGTCATGGCCCAGCGCCTCAGCGATCCAGGCGCCGAGATCGGGCCTGCTCAGAAGCCTTCCCCGACGCGGCCCCAGCGTGCCGCGGTGAACCAGGTCCAAGGCAGGAGCCATTCGGCGCTGCCGTCGGTGGAAAAGACGCTGATCCACGCCTTGCCGACCAGATTCTCCTCTGGAACCATGCCGATCGCGCCGTTGTCGGCAGCCGGGAAGCGGCTGTCGGCGCTGTGGTCGCGATTGTCACCCATCAGGAACAGCATGCCTTTGGGCACGACGAAGACCTGGGTGTTGTCGCCCGTGGTGCGCTGCGTCGTGTCGAGCACTTCATAGCTCTTTCCGCCCGGCAGCGTCTCGCGATAGCGCGGATAGCGGCACGTGACGGTGCCGTCGGCGCTGCGTTCGCCCGACACGGGCGTCAGGCAGTGGCTGGTCGGGGTATCGGGAAGCACGATGTCGGCGATGCGTTCGCGCGGGACGGGCGTGCCGTTGAGGATGACCTGGCCGTTGATGACCTGGATCATGTCACCCGGCACGCCAATGACGCGCTTGATATAATCCTGGCGCTGGCTGGGGGGTGCCTTGAACACGACGACGTCGCCACGCTCGGGCGTGTCGGCCATGACCCGGCCCCGGATCAGCGGCAGGCTGAAGGGCAGGCTGTATTTCGAATAGCCATAGTTCCACTTCGACACGAGCAGATAGTCGCCCACCAGCAGCCGCGGCATCATCGATTCGGACGGGATGTTGAAGGGCGCGGCGATGAAGCTGCGGATGACGAAGACGATGATCCCGAGCTTGAGCAGGAAGCCAAGGAAATCAAGCGTTTCCGACTTCTTCTTCGGGCGCGCGTTGGAAAGGGCCTCGGCCGGCGTGATATCGGTCATGTCCGCGCTTTGCTGTGGAAAGGGGGCAAAATCAAGCGCTGCCCGGATTCAGAAGCAATAGGCGATGAAGCCCGAGAGCCACACCATCGCGCCCTGATCGCGCCAGAGGGCCCACCCTAGTGCGGCAATCACCAGCATTACGCCCAGGATGACAAGGGGGTGCGGGCGCTTCACGCGGGTTGCAGCCTTGCCAGTGGCGCATCGCGGATCGGCAGGTGGATCAGCGCGGCGAACAGGCCCAGCGCGATCGAGACGCCCCACGCGAAATCATAGGAACCGCTTAGGTCATAGACGAAACCCGACGCCCAAGCGCCGAAAAAGCTGCCGATCTGATGACTCATGAACACCATCCCGCCGAGCATGGAGAGGTGCCGGACGCCGAAGATCTGGCTGACCAGTCCGTTGGTCAGCGGCACGGTGCCCAGCCAGAGAAAGCCCATGATGCAGGCGAAGCCGAGCGCGGTGACCGAGCTGAGCGGGAGGATCAGGAACAACGCGATCAGCGCCGCGCGGCCGGTGTAGAGCGCCGCGAGCACCTGATGCTTGCGCAGCCGGTCCCCTGCCAGACCGAAGACATAGGAGCCAAGGATGTTGAACAGCCCGATCAGCGCGAGCGCGGTCGCACCGATGCTCGTGCCGAGGCCCTTGTCGTTGAGATAGGCGGGAAAGTGCGTCGCGATGAAGGCGACATGGAAGCCGCAGACGAAATAGCCCGCATTGAGCAGCCAGAAGCTGCGTTGGCCGCTGGCTTCGGCGAGCGCCTCGCGCGCGGTCTGTTGCGGGCCCGCATCGGCATGGTCGCCGGGACGGCCCGCGACGCCGATCGCGAAGGCCGCGATCGTCGCGATGAGGCCCGCGAGCACGATGAAGGCGCTGCGATAGCCCAGATCGGCGAGCAGCGCCTGTGCGCCGGGGACGACGAGGAACTGCCCCACCGACCCACCAGCGGTGACGATCCCGAAGGCCATGCTGCGCCTGTCGGCGGGGACGACGCGCCCGACCGCGCCCATGGTGACAGTGAAGGTGCAGCCGGCCATCGCGAGCCCGACCATCACGCCGAGCGAGAGGTGGATGCCAACCGCGTTCGTGGCGGCGGCTGCGGCGATCAGGCCGGCGGCATAGAGAATGGCGCCGCCGAGCGTGACGCGGCCCGCACCGTGCTTGTCCGCGATCGCGCCGACAAAAGGCTGGACGAGCCCGAAGACGAGGTTCTGGATCGCCAGCGCAAGGCCGAAGCTCGACCGGCCGATATCGAGCGCCATGCTCATCTGCGGCAGGAAAAGCCCGAAGGACTGGCGCACGCCCATCGCGAGCGTGACGATGACCGCGGCGCAAAGGATCACGGTCCACGGGCTTTTCATCGTCGAGACGGGGGAGGCGTTCACGCGCGGATTTCCTCAATACGATCGAGAATGGTGAAGAGCTGATCGCGATCTGCGCCCAGCGTGTGGGCCATGCGGCGTTGCGCGTCTTCCCAGAGCGGCGTTCCGAGCGCCAGCTTCGCCATGCCCCCGCCGGTGAGCTCGACGATGCGCATGCGCTGATCGGCACCGGGGCGCGAGCAGATCAGCTTGCCCGTTTCGAGCGGCTGAAGCGCGCGGTTGAGCGTCGTGCGATCGAGTCCGGTGGCAACGGCAAGCGTCGACAACGGCGCGGCGCCGGTGCGCTGGAGCGCCCTCAGCAGCGCGAATTGCGACGTGGTCAGGCCGATGGGCCCGAGCGCATCATCGTAAAGCGCGGTCACCGCGCGCGCCGAGCGACGGAGCTTCGTGCAGACGCAGGCGGTGGACAGCATGATTTGCGTGTATATGCACCTAAGACGAGTCGGTCAATCGGCGCGTCGCTTTCGCTGGAAAGCCGCGTCGATCTTGCTAGAGGAAGCGGCGATCATTGGGAGATGCGTAGATGACCGAAGCCGCCGCCTGGACCCGCCTTGAAAATGCCGACAGGCCAACGCTGTCAGAACTCTTCGCGGCTTCGCCCGACCGGCTCTCGCGCTTCACCCTCGAGGAGGCGGGCATCCGCTTCGACTGGTCCAAGACGCATCTGACGCCAGAGATCGTTTCCGATTTTGCGGCGCTCGCCCAGGAGATGAAGCTGGGCGCCGCGCGCGAGGCGCTGTTCGCGGGCAAGACCGTTAACGTCACCGAGGGCCGCGCCGCCGAGCACACCGCGGAGCGCGGCGAGGGTAATCCCCAGAGCGTTAGCCGCGCGCGGATGTTCCATGCGCGGATGCGCGCGCTGATCGACGCGATCGAGGCGGAGGCGCTGGGCCCGATCCGGCATATCCTGCATGTCGGCATCGGGGGTTCGGCGCTGGGCCCCGACCTGCTGGTCGATGCGCTCGGCCGCGATTCGGGGCGCTATGACGTAGCCATTGTCTCCAATGTCGACGGTGCCGCGCTCGAGGAGGCGTTCAACCGCTTCGATCCTTCGGCGACCTTGCTGGCCGTGGCGTCCAAGACCTTCACCACCACCGAGACGATGCTCAACGCGCAGAGCGCGCTCGAATGGATGACCGAGGCGGGGGTCGAGGATCCCTATGGCCGCGTGGTCGCGCTGACCGCGGCGCCTGAGCGCGCGATCGAATGGGGCGTCGACGAGACGCGCGTGCTGCCATTTTCGGAAAGCGTTGGCGGGCGCTATTCGCTCTGGTCCTCGATCGGCTTTCCCGCCGCGCTTGCGCTCGGCTGGGATGCCTTCGAGGAACTGCTCGAAGGCGCTGCCGCGATGGACCGGCATTTCCGTCTGGCACCGATCGAGACTAACGCGCCCGTGCTCGCCGCCTTTGCCGATCTCTATTATGCGCAACTGCGCGGTTGCGAGACGCGCGCGGTGTTCGCCTATGACGAACGCTTGCGGCTGCTCCCCAGCTATCTCCAGCAGCTCGAGATGGAATCGAACGGCAAGCGCGTCGCCACCGATGGCGCGCCGCTGGGCCGACCGAGCGCGCCGATCACCTGGGGCGGCGTGGGCACGGATGCGCAGCACGCGGTGTTCCAGCTGCTCCACCAGGGCGCGCACCTCGTACCCGTCGAGTTCATCGCTGTGATCGAGCCGGACCATCCGCTCGACGAGGCGCACCACCGTCAGCTGCTCATCAACTGCTTTGCGCAGGGTGCGGCCTTGATGGCGGGCCGCGAGAGCGATGACGGTGCGCGCGCCTATCCGGGTGATCGCCCTTCGACCACGATCCTGCTCGATCGCGTCGACCCGCGTACGCTGGGCGCGCTCATCGCGTTCTATGAGCATCGCGTATTCGTCAACGCCACGCTGCTCGGCATCAACCCCTTCGACCAGTTCGGGGTCGAACTCGGCAAGGAGATTGCGAAGTCGATCGACAGCGAGGGCACCGATCGCTTCGATGCCTCGACGCGCGCGCTGATCGCGCGCGCCTTTGGCTGAAGCGATCAGTCTGACGCGCAAAAGCGATTTGTCTGTTGGGAGGCGGCTCCCTAGATGGGCCGCGATACGCACGGATTGAGGAACGCATATGCCCGCCTACGACTATGACCTTTTCGTGATTGGCGCGGGATCGGGGGGCGTGCGCGCCTCGCGCGTTGCGGCCGCCCACGGCGCCAAGGTCGCGATCGCCGAGGAATATCGCGTAGGCGGTACCTGCGTGATCCGCGGCTGCGTGCCCAAGAAGTTGCTCGTCTATGGCGCGCATTTCGCCGAGGATCTTCAGGATGCCAAGCGCTTCGGCTGGGAAGTGCCCGACTGCAAGTTCGACTGGGCGACACTCAGGGGCAATGTCCTCGCCGATGTCGACAGGCTCAACCGCGCGTACATGGACACGCTCGAAAACAACAAGGTCGAGATGATCCTCGAACGCGCGACGGTCACCGGCCCCAACAAGGTCAGGCTCGCCTCGGGCAAGACCGTGACCGCGGCCAAGATCCTGATCGCGACGGGCGCCTGGCCGATCGTCCCCGACGTGCCCGGCGCGGAGCATGGTATCACCTCGAATGAGGTGTTCCACCTCGAAAGCCTGCCGAAACGGATCGTCATCGCGGGGGGCGGCTATATCGCCAACGAGTTCGCCGGCATCTTTCACGAGTTCGGCACGCAGGTCACGCTGGTCAACCGTTCGGATAAGATCCTGCGCGGCTATGACGAGCAGATCCGCGATCGGCTGCTCCAGATCTCGATGATGAAGGGGATCACCTTCAAGTTCAACGCGCCCTTCGAGAAGATCGAGAAACAGGAAGACGGCTCGCTCAAGGTCTTTCTCAAGGGTTGCGATGCGATCGAGGCCGATGCGGTGCTGTTCGCCACCGGGCGCAGCCCGAATACCGACGGGCTCGGCCTCGAGACCGCCGGGGTCGAGGTCGACGCCAATGGCGCGATCGTGGTCGATGCCGACAACAAGTCGAGTTCCGACAGCATCTATGCGGTGGGCGATGTCACCAATCGCGTCCAGCTTACCCCCGTCGCGATCCGCGAGGGCCAGGCCTTTGCCGACACGATCTTCGGCAACAAGCCGACGCGCGTCGATTACAGCTGCATCCCCTCCGCCGTGTTCAGCCACCCGCCGATCGCGGGCGTCGGCATGACCGAAGGGCAGGCGCGCAACAAGCTCGGTTCGATCAAGGTCTATCAGTCCGATTTCCGGCCGATGAAGAATGTTCTTGCCGGCCGCAACGAGCGTTCGCTCTACAAGATGATCTGCAATGCGGAGACCAATGTCGTCGTCGGGCTGCACATGATCGGCCCCGACGCGCCCGAGATCCTTCAGGCCGCCGCGGTCGCGGTGAAGGCGGGGCTCACCAAACAGGCCTGGGACGACACCGTGGCGCTCCATCCGAGCATGGCCGAGGAACTGGTGCTGCTCAGATAGCGCCCGGCTGCGCTTCGGGCGTCGCGCGCGGCGCCGGAATCGACGTGCCGGTTGAGATGAGCGGCCAGGCCAGCTGCTCGCCGATCGACGTGGGCGGCAGGTCCTCGACGCCATAGCTTTCGGGATAGCGCCGCGTAATGTGCGCGGTTCCGAAAAGCACGTCCCAGAAGAACAGCAGGTTGCCGAAATTGCCCTTGTAATGCGTCACGCCGTCGGCCTTGTGGCGGCCGTGATGCGCATGGTGCGTCGAGGGCGTGGAAATCGTGCGCTCGACCAGCCACATCAGCGGCGCGAGCCATTTGAGCCGATAGAGCGGCCGATCCCACGCAACGTCCGAATGGGCGCCGATGATCACGGCCAGCTTGACGACGACATAGCCCGCATAGACATAGCCCAGGCCGAGATAGACGAGCATGCCCGAGAACCAGATTGCGGGCATCGCGAGGTAGTAGAAGAGGTTGTTCCGGTAAACGAGCCGGACGCTCATATAGGCGGCGTCGTGATGGGGCCGGTGGAGCTTGTAGAGCCACGGAAAGCTGTGCGCGGCGCGGTGCCACCAATATTGGGTCATGTCGTCGAGGACGAGGAAAAGCGCGATCGCGGCGACAATGTTGAGGTCGGCGAGCGCATTGCGCGCGCCAGGCGCGATGACCGCCCCGAGCTCGGTGGCCAGAAACAGGATGAGCGGTTGCGTGAGCCCGAGCAGCGCCAGCGTGCTGACGATCTCCAGGATTGCATCATCGCGTATCTGGCCGGGCTTGCGGAAGAAGCCCGTGCGCGCAAGCTCGAGGAGCGCAAAGCCCGCATAGATCGCGACGATGAGCAGAATTTCCTGGCGCATTGTCCTCTCCCTGCGCTTGGTATCGGGACTTGATTAGCACGCCGCACGCGCACAAACTGCAAACCAGTTTGCAATTGGAGGCGGCATGGCGGTACGCGGGACGCCGGGGTTCGGGCGCTTCTATGATCGGCTGACGCCCGCCATGCGCGCCGCGCTTTCCGGTGCGGGGAGGCTCGTTCGTTACGCCCCGGGCGCCACCATACACCAGCGCGGTGACGACAGACCGGGACTCTCGATCATCGAGACGGGCGCGGTCCGCTTCAGCACGCTCGATGCCGATGGCCAGATGGTCACGCACGGCATGCTGGAGCGTGGCGCCTGTTTCGGCGAGATGACGCTGTTCATCGATGTGCCCCGTGCGCTCGATGCGACAGCCATCGGCGAGACGCGGATCATCCAGGTGACGCGCGAGCGCTTCCAGCGCCTGCTCGACGGCCAGCCGGCGCTGCGTGACCACCTGCTCGCGTCGCTCGCCTACCAGCTTGCGCGCGCGCTCGATCTGTTCGACGACGAGCGCCGACTTTCAGCCACGGTGCGGCTCGCCAAGACGCTGCTTGAGCTCGCCGATGCGGATGCGGTGCGGGCCAGCCAGACCATGCTCGCAGAGGCCGTCGGAGTCAGCCGTGTGACGATTGGCAAGGCGCTGGCGGTGCTGGCCGAACAGGGGCTGGTCGCGACGCACTATGGCCGCATCGAGCTGCCCGACCGACCTGCGCTCGAAACCTGGGTGGGGCGGCGGACGCCGATGGCGCCGATCATCGATTCAGCGCGACGCGGCTTCTACTGATGGCTGAAGGTCTCGCCCTTCATGCTTGCCATCAGCGCTTTCACTTCGCGGATGGCCTCGGGGTCGATCTGCTTCACCGAGGCGGCGTGGTCCCGGGCCGAATCCCAGATCTCGACGATGACGATCCGGTCGGGGTTCTTTGTGTCGCGCAGCACCTCATAGGCCCGCAAGCCCTTGGTCTCGGGGATGGGTGGGACTTCTCTCTTCATCCGCGCATAGAGCGTGTCGCCCTTGCCGGGGTGCGCGATCATCTCGCCCACCATGACGATGCCCTTTGCGGGTTCGGCGGCCGCCAGCGCCGCTGGTGCAAGCGCGAGCAATAGTGCGGCGAGCCAGCGCATCACTTGACCCGGTTGGCGACGAGGTCGTCGACCACCGACGGGTCGGCGAGCGTCGATATGTCGCCCAATGACGACACATCGCCCTCCGCGATCTTGCGGAGGATGCGGCGCATGATCTTGCCCGAGCGGGTCTTGGGCAGGCCCGGTGCAAACTGGATCGCGTCGGGGGTCGCGATCGGCCCGATCTCGGTGCGCACCCATTGCTTCAGCTCGGCGCGCAGTTCCTCGCTCGCCGCGCAATTCGCGTTCAGCGTCACATAGGCATAGATGCCCTGGCCCTTGATGTCGTGCGGCATGCCGACCACTGCCGCTTCGGCGACCTTGGTATGGAGCACGAGCGCACTCTCGACCTCGGCGGTGCCCATGCGGTGGCCCGAGACATTGATGACGTCGTCCACGCGGCCCGTGATCCAGTAATAACCGTCCTCGTCGCGGCGGCAGCCGTCGCCCGTGAAGTACTTGCCGGGATAGGTGGTGAAATAGGTCTGGAAGAAACGCTGGTGATCGCCCCATACGCTGCGCATCTGCCCCGGCCAGCTGCGCGCGATGACGAGATTGCCCTCGGCCGCGCCCCCAAGCACACGCCCCTCGCTGTCAACCAGCTGCGGCTCAACCCCGAACATCGGCTTGGTCGCCGAGCCGGGTTTGAGGTCGATCGCACCGGGCATCGGCGCGATCATCGCACCGCCCGTCTCGGTCTGCCACCAGGTATCGACGATCGGGCAGCGGCCTTCGCCGACAACGTCGTGATACCAGCGCCATGCCTCGGGGTTGATCGGTTCGCCGACCGTGCCGAGCAGCTTCAGCGACTTGCGGCTGGTGGAGGTGACGAAATCGTCGCCTTCCTTCATCAGCGCGCGCAGCGCGGTGGGCGCGGTGTACAGGATCTCGACATTATGGCGGTCGGCGACCTGCCAGATGCGGCTGGGGGTCGGCCAGTTGGGCAGGCCTTCGTACATGAGCGTCGTCGCGCCATTGGCGAGCGGGCCATAGACGATATAGCTGTGGCCGGTGACCCAGCCGATGTCCGCCGCGCACCAGTAGATCTGGCCGGGGCGATAGTCGAAATAGAGCTCGTGCGTCAGGCTTGCCCAGAGCAGATAGCCACCCGTGGTGTGGAGCACGCCCTTTGGCTTGCCCGTGGAGCCCGAGGTGTAGAGGATGAAGAGCGGATCCTCGGCGCCCATCGGCTCGGGCGGGCAGTCGGCGGTCACATCGGCAGCGGCCTCGTGATACCAGATGTCGCGCTGTGGGTTCATGGCAACGGTGCCGTCGGTCGCCTTGACCACCACGACCTTGCGGACGTCGATGCAATGCTTGAGCGCCTCGTCGACATTGGCCTTCAAGGGCACCTTCTTGCCGCCGCGGCGGCCCTCATCGGCGGTGACGACGAGCGTTGAATCGCAGTCGGTGATGCGGCCTGCGAGCGCCTCGGGCGAGAAGCCGCCAAAGACCACCGAATGGATCGCGCCGATCCGCGCGCAGGCGAGCAGCGCGAAGGCGGCCTCGGGGATCATCGGCAGATAGATGGTGACGCGGTCGCCCTTTTTGGCACCCGCGCCTTTCAGCACATTGGCGAAGCGGCAGACTTCCTCATGGAGTTGACGGTAGGTGTAGCTGCGCGGCGCTTCGTCGGGGCTGTCGGGTTCCCACAGGATGGCGACGATGTCGGCCTTGTCCTTGAGGTGACGGTCGACGCAGTTGACCGAGACGTTCAATTTGCCGTCGGCAAACCACTGGATGCGGAAATCCTCTTCCCTGAACGACCAGTCGCCCGCGATCTCGGGGCGCTTGATCCAGTCGAGGCGCTTGGCCTGTTCGAGCCAGAAGCTGCCCGGATCGGCAAGCGCGCGGCCGTAGAGCTGATCATATTTCGCGGCATTGACCCGCGCCTTGTCTGCCCATTCGCGCGGTACCGGAAACAGATCCTGCTCAGACATCCGACTCTCCTTGTTGGCGCGGATGTTTGGCGGAAAATGTAACGGCAGGGCAAGGGGAGCCGCCGCAATATTTTTTTCGGATCGGTGCCGGCCAGCTTGTGCGTAGCTGCGCGGCGCGCTGCTTCTTGCGGTCATCGCGCCGGGTGCGCCGGACACAAAAAAGGCGCCCGACATCATTGAAGGCCGGGCGCCGAGGAGAGCCTCGGGTAACTCAGGACTTGTTGCGCGCGCTCTTGTTGCAGGCGGCGAGCTGGGTGGCATCAAGCACGGTGCTGCCGACCGTGATCGCGTCGACAATGCCGACGCGCTTGGCGAGGTCCTTGCAGGCGCGCTCGACTGCGACACGACGGTCGTCGCCCGGGCCGCGGCAGCTGCCTTCGCCGCAACTCCAGAAATTATTGTCGACGATCACGCGATCGGGAAGCGCGGTGCCGTGGTTGATCGTCGCCGTGCCCGGCGCCGACGCCGCCATCGCCACGCCGGGCGCGGCGAGGAGGATGAGCGATACTGCCAGTCTCATGGAAAGCTCCGGTTCCTGGGGAAAGAACAGTTTCTCAATAAAACTGGAAACGTGGACGTTATAGCTCTATATCACCGTTATTCATTGCCAATCGTCCAGAGAGACCTTCATGGACCCGATCGACGACATCTTCTCCGCGATGCGCGTGCATCGCGCGATCCACGCCCGGATCGAGGCGACCGCACCCTGGGGGATCAATTTCGTGCCCGGCAAGGCGGCGCGCTTTGGCCTGGTTGTCGAGGGGCATTGCTGGCTCGAGATGGAGGGAAAGCCCGATCCGATCCCGCTCGCGGCGGGTGACTGTTATGTCATCGTGCGCGGGACGCGCTATTCGCTGCGCGACCACCCGAACTCGCCTGCGGAGAATTGCTATCAAGCGCTGAAGCAATATGACGAGAACCATGTCGTGCGGCTGGGCGGCGGCGGTGCGACGGCCACCGTGGTCACCGGCTGGTTCCTGTACGACGCGATCGGCGCCCGGCCGCTCGTCGAACTCATGCCGGCGCTGATCCAGACGCGGATGGATGCGCAGCGCTCGCAACTTCTCGAGGCGACGTTGCAACTGCTCGCGCTTGAGACGCAGCAGGGCGGGCTTGGCTCCTCGATCATGATCAGCCGGCTTGCTGACGTCCTCTTCATCCAGACCATCCGCGCGCACGCGGCCAAGGCGGGGGCGGCCGCGGGCGGCTGGCTCGGCGCGCTCTGCGATCGCAGGCTGGGCCCCGTCTTTCGCGCGATCCACGCCGCGCTCGACAAGGACTGGACGGTCGACTCGTTAGCCCATGTCGCGGGCATGTCGCGCTCCGCCTTTGCCGCGCATTTCAAGGAAGCCGTCGGAGCCGCGCCGCTTGAATATCTGACGCACTGGCGCATGTTCCGCGCCGGCCACCTGCTGCGCAAGGGCGAACAGTCGACCGCGGAGATCGCCTATGCCGTTGGCTATGAGTCCGAATCCGCCTTTTCCAAGGCCTTCAAGCGCGTGACCGGGATCGCGCCGGGCGCATGGCGGCGCACCGCTGGCGAGGCGGTACAGGCGCGCGTGACGTTCGATCCACGTGCCGATGGCCGTCCGGCGGTGGCCGCCTGAGCCGTTCCCTCCGCGATTGACCCGCAAACCCCCGTCCCTGTATAGGGCTGGCGTCAGGCGACCTTGGAGGTCGCCTTTTTGCGTTTCTCAATCCGCAACGAAGGAGTCCCTGCGATGACCATCACGCCCCTCATGCCCGTCTACCCGCGGTGTGGCGTGCGTCCGGTCCGAGGCGAGGGCTGCTATCTCTACGGTGAGAAGGGCGAGCAATATCTGGATTTCGCGGCAGGCATTGCCGTGAACGCGCTTGGCCATGGCCATCCGCACCTGACCAAGGCGATCCAGGAGCAGGCGGCGACGCTGATGCACGTCTCCAACCTCTATGGCAGCCCGCAGGGCGAGGCGCTGGCGCAGCGCATCGTCGACAACAGCTTTGCCGACACCGTCTTTTTCACCAATTCGGGCGTCGAGGCGATCGAGTGCGCGATCAAGACCGCGCGCCGCTATCACTACGTCAACGGAAACCCGAAACGGCACAAGCTGATCACCTTCAAGAACGCCTTTCACGGCCGTTCGATCGGGGCGATCAGCGCTACCGACCAGCCCAAGATGCGCGACGGCTTCGAGCCGCTGCTGCCCGGCTTCGACTATGTGAAGTTCAACGATCTCGAGGGCGCGCTCGCCAAGATCGACGACGAGACCGCCGGCTTCCTGGTCGAGACGGTGCAGGGCGAGGGCGGGATGACCGCGGGTACGTCCGAGTTCATCCAGGGCCTGCGCAAGGCATGCGACGAGCACGGCCTGCTGCTGATCCTCGACGAGATCCAGTGCGGATACGGCCGCACGGGCAAGATGTGGGCCTATGAGCATTACGGTATCACCCCTGACATCCTGACCGCGGCGAAGGGCATCGGCGGCGGCTTCCCGCTCGGCGCCTGCCTCGCCACCGAGGAAGCGGCCAAGGGCATGGTGATCGGCACGCACGGTTCGACCTATGGCGGTAATCCGCTGGCGATGGCGGCGGGCCAGGCGATCCTCGACGTAATGCTGGAGCCCGGCTTCTTCGAGCATGTCGCCACGATGGGCGAGCGGCTGCGCCAGGCGTTCGAGCAGTTGATGCCCAATCACGATCATCTGTTCGAGGAGATCCGCGGCAAGGGCCTGATGCTCGGCATCAAGCTGAAGGAGCCGGCGGTGTCGCGCGATTTCGTGGCACATCTGCGCGACAATCACGGGCTGCTGACGGTGGCGGCGGGCGAGAATGTGTTCCGCGTGCTGCCGCCGCTGGTGATCGAGGAAAGCCACATTGCCGACGCGATCGAGCGGTTGAGCGCAGGCGCACGGACCTACGGGGTGCCGAGCGATGATTGAGGGCAGGCATTTCCTCGACCTCACCGACGCGGGCGGCGACGCGATCGCCGCAATGCTGAACGACGCGCTCGACCGCAAGGCCGCGCGCAAGGGGCGTCCCAAAGGCGCGGCCGACAAGGACGCGCCGCTCGCCAGCCACACGCTTGCGATGATCTTCGAGAAGAACTCGACGCGCACCCGCGTCTCGTTCGACATGGCGATCCGGCAGCTCGGCGGCACATCGATCGTGATGCACGCGGGCTCGATGCAACTCGGGCGCGGCGAGACGATTGCAGACACCGCCCGCGTGCTCTCGCGCTACTGCGATGCGATCATGATCCGCACCGACGATCACGCCAAGATCCGCGAGATGGCGGATCATGCGAGCGTACCCGTCATCAACGGGCTCACCGATGCCTCGCATCCCTGCCAGATCATGGCTGACCTGCTGACCGTGATCGAACATGGCAAGGCGCTGCCGGGCTCCAAATGGGCGTGGCTGGGCGACGGCAACAACGTCCTCCACTCGATCGTCGAGGCGGCGGGGCTGATGCACTTCAACGTGAGCATCGGCTGTCCCGAGGGCTATGATCCGGACAATCGCTATGTCGAGGCGGCGCGCGCGCGCGGCGCCGATATCCGCATCACGCGCGATGCAGTGGAAGCGGCCAGGGATGCCGATGTCGTCGTGACCGACACCTGGATCTCGATGGGGCAGGAGCATGCCGAGGCCAAGCTAGCGGCGATGATGCCCTATCAGGTGACGAGCGAGCTGATGGCGCATGCGAAGCGCGACGCGCTCTTCCTCCACTGCCTCCCCGCGCATCGCGGCGAGGAGGTTGTGGGTGCGGTCATCGACGGTCCCCGCTCGGTGATCTGGGACGAGGCCGAGAACCGTCTCCATGCCCAGAAATCGGTGCTGCTCTGGGCGCTCGGCAAGCTCGGTTGAGAACGGGCATAAGCTAACTATCTAAGGTCCCGTTCGTGTCGAGCGAAGTCGCGACACGTTTATACGACAACAGACGTCCCTCGACTTCGCTCGGGACGAACGGAGCTTTCGGTGTCCTCTGATTCCAATTTCGAAGCCGAACTCGATCGCCAGCTGGGTTTCACCATTCCCGGCCGCCATGCGCGCGGCCGCCTGGTACGGCTCGGGCCCGTGCTCGACCAGGTGCTTGCCTCGCACGGCTATCCGCCCGCGATCGAGAAGGTGCTGGCTGAGGCGCTCGCGCTGACCGCACTGCTCGGCTCGACGCTCAAGGGCGAAGAGGGGCAGATGACGCTCCAGGCGCAGACCGAAAACGGCGTGATCGAACTGCTCGTCTGCGACTATCGCGCGGGCGAGGTGCGCGGCTACGTCAAGTTCGACGCCGATCGCCTTGCAGAAGTGCCCGCCGAGCCGACGCTGTTCGCGCTGTTCGGCAAGGGCTATCTCGCGATCACCTTCGACCAGGCGGTCTCGGGCGAGCGCTATCAGGGTATCGTCCCGCTCGAGGGTGCCTCGCTCGCCGAGGCGGCGGAGAGCTACTTCTGCCAGTCCGAACAGATTCCCAGTCTCGTCCGGCTCGCGACCGCACAGGGCGGGGCGGGGGGGTGTCGCGCCGGCGGCCTGATGCTCCAGCACCTGCCCGAAGGCGAAACGGGGCGCGAGCGCTTGCACACGCGGCTGGATCATCCTGAATGGGAGCATGTCCGCATGCTCGGCGAGACGATCAGCGCAGCGGAACTGACCGACCCCGCGCTGCCGCTCGAAACGATCGTCTGGCGGCTGTTCAACGAGGAGGACGAGGTTCGCCTGCTCGGCGGGCAGATGCTCACCAAGGGCTGTCGCTGCGACGTTGCGCACATCGAATCGGTGATCCGCAAATTCCCCGAGGACGAGCGCGTGGCGATGGCGGGTGACGATGGCGTGATCCGGGTCGATTGCGCCTTCTGCGCGCGCAGCTTCCCAATCCTGCTCGCGGAGGCGGGCGAATAAAGCTGTCCTTGCGGCTTGCCGTTAATTAAGCCGACATTATCTAACCGTAACAACCATCCGCCGCGGCGTCTGGGATCGCAGCCGCGTCGGGCCGATGCTTGTCGGCGTAGAGGAAAGTCGGAATGAATCGAGCGTCCCTGTCCCGTGTATCGCTGCTTTCCGTGGGTGCGTTGGCCGCCGCAGGCCCCGCGACATCACAGCCTGCGCATGCGCCGGGTCTGCCCGCGCTGGGCGCGATAGAAAAGGGGATGTGGGAACTTCGTGAGCGTGGTTCGAACGCGCAGCCCCGGCGCGTCTGCGTCGCCGACCCGTCGACGCTGATCCAGATTCGCCACCGCGCCGGCGCCTGTTCGCGCTTCGTGATCGACAGCAAGCCCGACCGCGCGACCGTACACTATACCTGTCCGGGGGCGGGGCATGGACGTACCACTATCCGCGTCGAGAGCGGCCGCCTGATTCAGATCGAGTCGCAGGGCATCGCCGAAAGCTCCCCCTTCAATTCACGCTATGAGGGGCGCCGCCTGGGCAATTGTGGGTGATCGCCTTCGGCGTTAACGCGCTGTTTACCATCTGCTGCTAGGGTATCCCTTGTGCCGCGTTGAGGCACGCTTTCCTCCCTAGCAAGGCTGCATAAGCCGGAACTGGGCCGCTTCCTCTTCAGGGTGCGGCCCATTTGTTTTAGGCTCCATTCCAATAGTTGGGACCTTGCCAGCACGGGCCACAAGGCGTAGCGCGCCGCGCATCATGGATAGCAATGCAAGGAACGGCGCCCGTCGGGCGGTTGTGCTGCTTTCGGGCGGCCTCGACTCGATGGTCTGCGCGGGGCTCGCAAAGGAAGCGGGCTTCAGCGTGCTAGCGCTCACCATCGACTATAACCAGCGTCACCGCATCGAGCTCGATGCCGCCGCGCGCATCGCCAAGACGATCGGCGCCGAGCGCCACATCGTGCTGCCGCTCGACCTGCGCGGCTTTGGCGGCTCGGCGCTGACCGATGACATCGCGGTGCCCAAGTCGGGGGTGGAGGAAGGGGCCATCCCCGTGACCTATGTTCCCGCGCGCAACACGATCTTCCTGTCGGTCGCGCTCGGCTGGGCCGAGGCCGCGGGCGCGCGCGACATCTTCGTCGGGGTCAATGCGCTCGATTATTCGGGCTACCCCGACTGCCGGCCCGAGTTCATCCAGGGGTTCGAGCGGCTCGCCGAACTCGCCACCAAGGCAGGCGTCGAGGGCGAGCCCTTCAGGATCCACGCGCCGCTCCAGCATCTCGGCAAGGCCGACATCGCGCGCGAAGCGGCGCGGCTGGGGCTCGACAGTGGCATGAGCTGGTCGTGCTATGATCCGACGCCCGAGGGCAAACCCTGTGGCGCGTGCGATAGCTGCCGACTACGCGCGCAAGGCTTCGCCGATGCGGGGCTGGTCGACACGGGCGCGCCATGAGCTACGCCGTCAAGGAAATGTTCCTGACGCTTCAGGGTGAGGGGCGGCGCGCCGGGCGCCGCGCAGTCTTCCTGCGCTTTGCGGGCTGCAATCTCTGGACGGGGCGTGAGCAGGATCGCGAGAAGGCGGTCTGCCAGTTCTGCGACACCGACTTCGTCGGCACCGACGGCAGCGGCGGAGGCAAGTTCGCCGACGCTGCCTCGCTGGCGCGCGCCGCCGCGGGCTTCTGGGGTGAGGATCTCGGCAAGGCGTATATTGTCTGTACCGGCGGCGAGCCGCTGCTCCAGCTTGATACGCCATTAATCGACGCGCTCCACGCCGAGGGTTTCGAGATTGCGGTTGAAACCAATGGCACGATCGCCGCGCCCGCGGGGCTCGACTGGATCTGCGTCAGCCCCAAGGCGGGGAGCGACGTCGTCCAGCGATCGGGCGACGAGCTCAAGCTTGTCTGGCCGCAGCCGGGCAGCGATTTCGAGGCGATGGAAGCCTGGGACTTCCAGCACTTCCTGATCCAGCCGATGGACGACGAGCGCGGTGAGGCTAATGTCCGCGCCGCGATCGAATTTGCGATGGCACGCCCCAAATGGCGCCTGTCGCTGCAGACGCACAAGCTGCTGGGGCTCAGATAGCTTGCGGCTAAATATCTAGCGGCATTTCTTCTTGAGCATGTTTTTGCCGTCCCAGCAGGCCTTTTCGAGGCGCACCGGCGGCTTCTGATAGTCATAGACCAGGAACATCGGGAACTGCTGCTCGCCCGCGCGCTGCAGGCTGTTGCGGAACTCCATCATCCGTGTCGCCGCTACTTCGGCCAGACCGTTGCGTGGCGCGAACATCGCGGCGCTGCCAATTCGGCTGGCGGTGAGACAGAAGCCGAGCTGCCCATGCACGGTCGAAAAGCCCAGATAGGTGCGGGTGCCATATTGGTCGAGCGCGGTCAGCGCGGCCTTCGGGTTCTTGTTCTGCCGCTTGAAATAGCCGTGAAGCGTATCATAGGCCTTGGCGAGCTCGGCCGAGTGATCTGACAGGATATAGTTATACTGGTTGAGCGTCAGTAGCGTGGGCGCAAACTGGCACTGCAGCGCCGCGACGTTGAGGCCCGCGCGCATGCTCCACACCATCGCCGCGTTCAGTTCCTCGGGGCGCGCGCCAGGCAGCGGCAGCAGCACGCCGGGTTCGGTACCCGTCACGCGTGGCCCCGCAAAATTGGGCGATTTGAGGAAGATTTGCGCCGATGCGGGCGCTGCCATCGTCATTGCGAACGCTGCCACGGCCACTGCCGCGGCCCTGATCCCCGTCATCATCTTATCCCGCCTTGAAGTCACGACCCCGAACATGAGGTCATGCCTAGATTCTTTGGGAGTCGGGCTCAAGGGCGAAGTCTGAATTCATCCGTCGCGCAGCACGTTCGGACTATTTTCGGCGTTTCGGTCGACTGGGTCATGCAAAAAGGGCCGCCCGGATTGCCGGACGGCCCATGTCACCAATGGCGTCGGGACCGTTCTAAAGGCCCCGTGTTCGCTTAGTTGGCGTTGGTGGCGTTGGTCGCCGCATTGGCAGCGTTCGCAGCCGCGTTGCTGGCGTTCGCCGCCGCATTCGCCGCGTCGGCGGCTGCGTTGGCGTCGTTGGCCATCGCCGCGTCGGTGTTGGTCATCATGTCGCTGGTGGCGCCGTTCATCATGCTGTCTTCGGCGTTCATTTCGACGACATTTGCGGTGTTGTCAGCGGGCTCGGTCTTGCCGCAGGCAGAAACCAGAAGCGCCGCACCGGCGATCATCGAGCCGGTCATCAGCTTCGAGAGAAGGTCACGCATTTCAAACTCCCTATTTGTCCCTTGATCTGGTGGCCTCTGGCCTTCTGCCCAAATCGGCAGGGAGCCTAAACAGAAAGTTGATACGCCTCAACCGCTTCTTTGGGCGCACCCCAGCGACGCCAGAAAGGTGGGAAAGCTGCGCCGCAGCGCGTCGTCGACCGCCTCCATCCCGGGAGTTCTGCCAAGCGCGGCCAGGCTGGTGACAGGATATTCGCTGATCCCGCACGGGACGATGCCCCCGAAATGGGTCAAATCCGGGTCCACGTTCAGCGAAAAGCCGTGAAGCGTCACCCAGCGCCGGACGCGCACGCCGATCGCCCCGATCTTGGCCTCTCTGCCGCCGTCGTCGGTCCAGATGCCGATCCGGCCGGGCGCGCGCCACGCCTCGACGCCCAGCTCCGCCAGTGCAGCGATCACCCAGCCTTCGACCGCGCTGACGAAGCAGCGCACGTCGCGCCCGCGATCGGCGAGGTTGAGCTGGATGTAGCCGACGCGCTGGCCGGGCCCGTGGTAGGTGTAGCGTCCGCCACGACCGGCGGGATAGACGGGAAAGCGCGGATCGAGCAGTTCGGCGGGATCGGCGCTGGTGCCCGCGGTGTAGAGCGGGGGGTGTTCGAGCAGCCAGATGCGCTCGCCCGCCTCGCCCGCAAAGATCGCGGCTGCGCGCGCCTCCATGTCGGCAAGAGCCTCGGGATATGGCACGCGCCCGGCGCTGTGCTGCCATTCGATCGCGGAAATCTCGGTCATTGCGGGGTTAATTGGCGACGGCGCAGCGCGCTGGCAAGGGCCGCATTGTGCGCGCCCGCGGCTTTGCGCATAAGCAGCGCTCGGGCAACAGGAAGGATTCTCATGAAAACCCTATCGATCTCGGTGGCGTGGAACGAAGCCGCGGCTTTCGTCAGGCGTGAGGGATCGTTGCTCTTCCCCGTTGCCTTCGCGCTGATCGCGCTGCCGAGCATCCTGTTCCAGGCAACCGCGCCCGTGCCCGTGCCGGGCGAGCAGTCCGAACCGGGCCTCTGGGCATTCTTCTTCCTGCCGATGCTGCTGATAACGCTGCTCGGCACGCTGACGCTCACGATCATGGCGCTGCACCCGGGCACCGTGGTCAGGGACGCAATCGGCGCCGCCGCGCGGCGCGTGCTGCCCGTGTTCGGCGCGATCTTCCTGTTCGGCTTCGCGGTTGCGCTGATCCTGACGCCGCTCGTCGTAATGACGGGAGCCAGCGAGGCGGGTGCACCGAGCGGAACCGCGGTGCTGCTGCTGCTCGTGACGCTGCCCCTGCTGTTCTTCGTCTGCGTGCGGCTGATGCTCCTCAATGCCGTCGGGGCCAACGAGGCCATCGGGCCGATCGCGATGCTCAGGCGCAGCTGGGCGCTCACCTCGGGGCATTTCTGGAAGCTGCTTGGCTTCCTTGTCGTCATCTCGATCGTTGTGGTGGTGGTCGCGGTCGCGGTCAACGCGATCGGCGGGATCCTCGTTACGCTCACCGCGGGGCGCCCCGAGCCGGGCAGCCTGTCCACGTTGCTGATCCTCATCCTGGGCGGGCTGCTCAACGCCGTGGTCTCGGTCTTCGCGACCGCGGCGATCGCGCGGATCTACGCGCAGCTGGCATAGATCGCTTCGTCAGGATCGAGGAGCTACCCCTCGATGATCGGGACATGCGGCGCCGCATCGCGCGGCAGCCAGCCGTGCAGGCGCGGATCGTCGAAGGTCTCGACCGAGCGCGCAAAGGGGACGAAGCCTTCGCGGCGGTAGAATCCGAGCGCGCCAGGATGGTCGAGCGTGCAGGTATGGACCCAGAGCCGCTTCACGCCCTTGCGCCATCCGAGCGCCATAGCCTGTGCCATCAGCCAGCGGCCATGGCCCTTGCCTGCCAACTCGGGCACCAGCCCGAAAAAGCCGAGTTCACACTGACCCTCCTCGCGGAAATCGAGTTCGAGGATGCCGACCTCGATCCCCTGCGCGTCGACCACGGCATAGATCTCGTCGCGCTCGTCATGGAGGATGTCTATCAATCGCTCATCGTCCATGATCAGCCGCGAGAACCACAGCCAGGGCTCGCCCACGCGACGGAACAGCGCGCGGTATTTCTCGGCCGAGGGCGCCCTCCAGCGTTCGAGGCGCAGCGGGGAGGCAGGCAGGGGCTTCAGCGCCGGGCGCGCAAGCATCTCGAGCGAAGTGACGATCGCCGCCACCTGCCCCCTGGGAACCGCGCTCAGGCCCATGTCGCCTCCGGGGGCAGGCTCATCAGGATCGCGTCGATATTGCCGCCCGTCTTGAGCCCGAACAATGTGCCGCGGTCATAGACCAGGTTGAACTCGGCATAGCGCCCGCGCCATTCGAGCTGCTGCGCCTTTTCGGCGATGGTCCAGGCCATGCCCATGCGGCGCCGCACGATCTGAGGGAAGATGTCGAGAAAGGCTTCGCCCACATCGCGTGTGAACGCGAAATTGGCGTCGAAATCGCCCTCGAGATGATCGTAGAAGATACCGCCCACGCCGCGATGCACCTTGCGGTGCGGGATGTAGAAATAGTCGTCGGCCCATTGCTTGAAGCGCGGATAATGTCCGGAATCGTGCGCGTCGCATGCGGCCTTGAGCCGCGCGTGGAAGTCGCGCGTGTCCTCGTCATAGGGAATGGGCGGATTGAGGTCGGCGCCGCCGCCGAACCAGCGTTTCGTGGTGACGAGGAAGCGCGTGTTCATGTGGACCGCGGGCACATGCGGGTTGGCCATGTGCGCGACGAGACTGATGCCGGTGGCAAAGAAGCGCGGGTCTTCACCCGCACCGTGGATCGTCTTGGCGAAATCGCCCTCGAAACGGCCGCCGACCGTCGAGACGTTGACGCCGACCTTCTCGAACACGCGGCCCTTCATCACGCCGCGCACGCCGCCCCCGCCCGGCGCGCCGCTCGGATCGGCGCGGTCCCAGAGGGCATAGTCGAAGGCGGCGTCGCTGCCCGCCTCACGCTCGATGCTCTCGAACTCTGCGCAGATGCGGTCGCGCAGGGATTCGAACCAGTCGCGCGCCGCCTGCTGTTCGGAATCGAGCTCGATCATTCGGGTAAGCCTTTCGTCTGTCGCAGCGCTTCGGCAAGCGCGATGCCGGCGGACATGCCGACGTTGAGCGAGCGGAAGCCGGCGCGCAGCGGAATCCGGATGCGCAGGTCGGCGCGGCGATGCACCTCCTCGGGTACGCCCGCACCCTCGGATCCGAGCAGCAACACGTCGGTCGGGTTGAAGGTCGCGTCATAGAGCGAGACACTGCCCCTGGTGGTCATCAGCGCCAGCCGTCCGGTTCGGACGGATTGGAACGCGTCCCAGTCGGCATGACGGGTGATTTCAGCGTCTGCCGCATAGTCCATTCCCGCGCGCGCGAGTCGCTTGTCCGAAAAGGCGAAGCCGCAGGGTTCAATGATGTCGACGGGGACGCCGAAACAGGCCGAAAGGCGCAGTATTGCGCCGACGTTGCCGGCGATCTCGGGCTGATAGAGCGCGATCCGCATGGCGCTCGCCTTAAGCAGCCAGCGCTTCCGTCACAAGTCGCTCAAATTGGCTGTTGGCTTTTTGTCGATTCCATGGCTATCAGGCCGCGAACCGTCGGGAGACCCGCATAGGGCACGAGGGCGGCTGTGCAGGGGTCTGTCTGAGCATTTGCGGCAAGGCAAAATGCCATTGGCCCCGGCATTTCGATTCGAAGCGCAAGGGCAGGTGAATGGCTACGCTTGAAACAACCGGACCGGCCGAGGCTCCCCCCTCCGAGGAGGGCGTGAGGCGCCGGGACTTCATCAATATTGCGGCGGTGAGCTTCGCCGGCGTTGGCGTGGCCTGCGTGGCCCTGCCGCTCATCAACCAGATGAATCCGTCGGCGGACGTGCTCGCGCTCGCCTCGATCGAGGTCGACATTTCGCAGATCCAGCCGGGCCAGGCGATCAAGACGATCTTCCGCAAACAGCCCCTGTTCGTGCGCCATCTGACTCCCAAGGAAATCGCGGAAGCCGACGCGGTGCCGCTCGACATCCTGCGCGATCCGCAGACGCTGGAAGAGCGCACCAAGGCGGGCAAGACGCAGTGGCTCATCACCATGGGCGTCTGCACCCATCTGGGCTGCGTGCCACTCGGCGTGGGCGAGGGCGAGATCAAGGGCGAGTTCGGCGGCTATTTCTGCCCCTGCCATGGCTCGCACTACGACACCGCCGCGCGCGTCCGCAAAGGTCCGGCCCCGAAGAACCTCGAGGTGCCGGAATATAATTTCACGTCAGACACCGTCGTTCAGGTCGGTTGAGGGGTAGAAAAACATGAGCTTTCCCTGGGCTGAGCAATATGCGCCGAAGCATCCCTTCATGCGCTATCTGGACGAAAAGCTGCCCCTGCCGCGGCTGATCTACAATGCGACGGGCCCCGGCTATCCGGTGCCGCGCAACCTGAACTACTGGTGGAATTTCGGCGTCCTCGCGGGCGCCGCGCTGGTCATCCAGCTTGTCACCGGCATTGTGCTCGCGATGCACTATGCGGCCAACGGGGCGGTGGCGTTCGATTCGGTCGAGCACATCATGCGCGACGTGAACTCGGGCTGGCTTTTGCGCTATGCGCACGCCAACGGCGCCTCGATGTTCTTCATCGTCGTCTATACCCACATTTTCCGCGGCCTTTATTACGGATCCTACAAGGCGCCGCGAGAGATGGTGTGGCTGCTCGGCCTCGTCATCTTCCTGCTGATGATGGCGACCGCCTTCATGGGCTATGTCCTTCCCTGGGGCCAGATGAGCTTCTGGGGCGCCAAGGTGATCACCGGCCTGTTCGGTGCGATCCCGCTGGTCGGCGAGCCGATCCAGACCTGGCTGCTCGGCGGTTTCGCGCCCGACGACGCCGCGCTCAACCGCTTCTTCTCGCTCCACTATCTGCTGCCCTTCGTGATCGTGGGCGTGGTCATCCTCCACATCTGGGCGCTGCACATCCCGGGTTCGAGCAACCCGACGGGCGTCGACGTGAAGGGGCCGCAGGACACCGTTCCCTTCCACCCCTATTACACCGCCAAGGACGGGCTCGGCGTCGGCGTTTTCCTGATCGTGTTCGCGCTGCTGCTCTTCTTCGCGCCGAACCTGCTCGGCCACCCGGACAACTATATCCCGGCCAACCCGCTTTCGACGCCCGCGCACATCGTGCCCGAATGGTATTTCTGGCCGTTCTACGCGATCCTGCGCGCCTTCACCGTCGACTTCATCCTGCCCGCGAAGCTGTGGGGCGTGATCGCGATGTTCGCGTCGATCCTGCTGCTCTTCTTCCTGCCCTGGCTCGACAAGTCGATCGTGCGCTCGGCGAGCTATCGTCCGCTGTTCAGGAAGTTCTTCTGGTTCGGCCTGATCCCCTGCATCGCCGTGCTCGGCTATTGCGGCGGCGCGCCGGCTGAAGAGCCCTATGTGATGATCTCGCAGATTGCGGCGGCGTATTATTTCGCGCACTTCCTGATCATCATCCCGATGATTTCGCGTATCGAGCGGCCGCTTCCGCTGCCGAATTCCATCACCGAAGCCGTGCTGGCGAAGCATGGCCAGGCGTCGGGCGAAGCCGCCCTTGCGCCGGCCGAATAAGGGGTAATCGCAATCATGGTCCGTCCCATCGGATTTCTCGTCGGCCTCGGCTTCGTCGGGGTCCTTCTCTGGTCGCTCCTCTGGGGTGCGGTGGCCTATGTGAAGGAACCGCCGCAGCCCACGGCGGAACACGAGTTCCATCTGCATCCCAAGAAGGTCGACTGGTCGTTCAGCGGCCCGCTCGGCAAATATGACCGTCAGCAGCTGCAGCGCGGCTTCCAGGTCTACAAGGAAGTCTGCGCGGCGTGCCATTCGCTCCGCCTCGTGGCCTTCCGCGATCTGCAGGGCATCGGCTACACCGAGGGTCAGACCAAGACGATCGCCAGCGAATGGGCGGTCGAGACGCCGTCGGTCAACCCGGAAACCGGCGAGGCCGCGACCCGCAAGTCGATCCCGGCCGACAAGATCCCGGCACCCTTTGCCAACGAGGTCGCTGCGCGTGCGGGCAATGCGGGTGCGCTGCCGCCTGATCTCTCGCTGATGACCAAGGCGCGTCACGACGGGACGAACTATGTCTACTCGCTGCTGACAGGCTTCCAAGCCCAGCAACCCGAGGAGCTGCTCAAGAAGTTCCCGGATTCGAAGACGGGCACCGGTCTGCACTACAATCCGTACTTCGCGAACCTGAACCTCGCGATGGCGCCGCCGCTGATGGAAGGCCAGGTCAGCTACTCGGACGGCACCAAGGCGAGCGTCGACCAGATGGCGAAAGACGTCGCCGCGTTCCTCACCTGGACCGCCGAACCCAAGCTGGAGAGCCGTCACAGCACGGGTCTGGTGACGATCCTCTTCCTGCTGATCTTCACCGGTCTGACCTACATGGCGTACCAGAACATCTGGCGCGACAAGAAGCACTGAGCACTTCCCGGAAAAGTGGGGACCGGTTTTCCGGCAAGGAAGTGCTCAAGAAGCAAGGACGTGGCGAACGATGAGCGCCTTCAGCGGCAATGACGATCTGAAGGCGCTCATCCGGACCATCCCCGACTTTCCGAAGCCGGGGATCCAGTTCCGCGACATTACGAGCCTGCTCCTCGACGGGGCAGGCTTTTCCGTTTGCGTCGAACGCCTCGCCGCGGTCGCGATGACGCTGAAGCCCGACCTGATCGCGGCCATAGAGGCGCGGGGCTTCATCTTCGGTGCCCCTATCGCGCAGGCGCTGGGCATCGGCATCCTCCCCATCCGCAAGCCCGGCAAGCTGCCCGGTGAGCGCGTCGGTGTCGACTACGCGCTCGAATACGGCACCGACCGGCTCGAGATGCATGCGCACGACCTCCAGCCCGCCACCCGCGTCCTGATCGTCGACGACCTGATCGCCACCGGCGGCACCGTGATGGCGACGGTCGACCTCATCCGCAATCATGGCGGCGTCGTCGCGGGCGCATTGTTCGTGATCGACCTTCCCGATTTGGGGGGCGCGGCGCGGCTGCGCACGGCCGGCGTCGATACGCATGCGCTGGTCGCCTTCGAAGGCGACTGAGCGCGATTCACCGCGATCAACGCACGGATTTTCAGGCCTTTCCCGGTTCACGCTTTATTCACAGCACCGCGATCACCATATCGGTACGACAGGGGATCTGTGGAGAAGTCCCATGTATGTGCCACGCCTGCGCACGATCATGCTCGCCCTCGCCGCCTCGGCGGGGCTTGCCGGCTGCGCCTATGACGACGGCTATGGCTATGGCGGCGTCTCGGTCGGCTATGGCAGCGGCTGGTACGACCCCTGGTATTATGACGATTACTATCCGCGCTATTATGGCTGGTATGACGGCTTCTACTATCCCGGCACGGGCTATTACGTCTTCGATCGCAAGGGCTATCGCCATCGCTGGTCCGACGGGCATCGCCGCTATTGGGAAGGCCGCCGCCACGCATGGCGCGACCGCGACAATGACCGCCAGCCGCGCGCGGACTGGCGCGGCTATCGCCGTGATCGGACGGCCGATAATGTTGACGGTCCCGACCGTGGCGCCGACCGTCCGGCGTGGCGCGGGGATAACCGCGGTGATTTCCGCCGCAATCGTACGCCCGGCCAGGACGCGACCAATCCCGGCCGCATGACCGAGCGCCCCGCCTGGCGCCAGCGCGGCGAGGCAGCGCGCCCGCAGCCGAGGATCGAGCGCGGCGAGGGGCGGGGCATGTCGGCGCGCGAACGTTCGGGCGAACGCAGCAGCGTTGGCCGCGATAGGGGGCCGCGCCAGCGGGATTGAGGGATTGCGTTCGTTAGGGGATGGAGTGGACACATTAGGCCCTCTCCCTGGAGGGAGAGGGTTGCGCAGACTTGGCGGCTATGCCGCCTAGTCGGAGCTGGGTGAGGGGGCGTAACTCGAGCGCAGGGTGCGGATTTCAGCCTTTCACCCCCTCATCCAACTACGCCTAGCCTCCCCTGAAACGAGTTCAGGGTCGGCAAGGCTCCGTATCCTTCTCCCTCAAGGGAGAAGGCCGATTTTGACTCGAAACCAGCCGCTGAACTCGCAGTCTAGTCGCTCCCCTCGGGATCGCGCGTCGCGATCAGCGCCGTGTTGATATAGCTCATCACGGGCTCGCCCTTCTGGTTGAACGCGGTCAGGCGCGAGCGGAACGAGCCCATATGCGGCTTGCTGCGCGAGCGCTTCTTTTCGAGCAACTCGGTCTCCACGGTCAGCACGTCGCCGGGATAGACGGGCTTCAGCCAGCGCAGCTCGTCTATGCCGATGCCGCCTAGCCCCGCCTGTTGGTGCTTCGCCAGATTCTCGACGATCATCGCCATCACCATCGAGCATGTGTGCCAGCCGCTCGCCGCGATCCGGCCGAAGTGTGTTTTCGCCGCTGCCTCGTCGGAGAGGTGGAAGGGCTGGGGATCGAACTGCCGTGCAAAGTCGATCACGCCTTCGCGCGTGACCTCATAGCGCCCGAAGCGGTTCTTCGCACCGACTTCCAGATCCTCGAAATACTGCATCACTCTCTCCGGGGGTGTTGATTCCCCGATGACTCAACATGACGATTACGGAAACGTCAATTACGTCCAGTTATAAGCACGGGCTCGAACACCGCTGCTGATCCGTCACCCGGCGCCGGCGTCACCCCGATCAGTCGCGCGAGCAGTGGCTGGATGTCGACATTGTCGAAAGCCGGCACCGTTGCGCCCGCACTAAATGCGGGGCCGTTGGCGACGAACAGCGCGGCCATGTCGGGCGCTTCATTGTCATAACCGTGCGCACCCTCGACATAGGCCTCCCTCGGCGCGCTTTGCAGGATCTCCCAGCCGATGTCGGCGAGGCACAGATAGGCGGGCACGCGCGGATTGCGGCCATAATGGAAGCGCGCGGGGATGTCGGCCTTGCGCCAGCACTGCATATGCTCGTGACGCGCGAACAGCTTTGCTTCGAGCGCGGCTGCGCGCCCCGGAGCCGCTTCGAGCGCGACATAGGGGCCGGTCTCTATGACGCGGTAGTCGCCCGCGGTCAGCACAGCGTCGAGCGCGATCACGCGCGCCGAAGAGGTTTCGGCCATGCCGTGATCGGCCACCAAGACGAGGTTGGCGGCCTGGCCGAGCGCGGCGAGTTCGCTGGCGAGCGTGCCGATCTGGCGATCCACCTCTGCCACCGCTTCCAGCGTGCGCGGGTCGGCGGGGCCGAAATTGTGGCCGGCGGTGTCCACCGTATCGAAATAGAGCGTCACGAAGCGCGGGCGGGTCGCAGCGGGTCGGCGGAGCCAGTCGACCACCGCGTTGATGCGCTGTGTGTTGCTGATCATCTGGTTGAACTGCTGCCAGTCCGAGGGGCGCGTCCCGCCCGTGATCGTGTTGGGCCATTTTGGCGCGCGCTCGCCGCCGATCGCGACATTGGACCCGGGCCAGAACATGGTCGCGGTGCGAACGCCCGCCTTTTCCGCGTCGACCCAGATCGGCGTCGCCTCGTTCCACCAGAAGGGATCGTCGCTCGCCATGGTGAACACTTCGCCGGGGCGGCCCGGATCCTCCATCTTGTTGGCGACAATGCCGTTGCGGTCGGGACGCTTGCCCGTCACCAGCGCATAGTGGTTGGGGAAGGTCTTGGAGGGGAAGGAAGGGCGCATCGCGCCGCGCACGCCCTCGGCGGCCAGCTTCGACAGCACGGGCGTCACGCCGCGATCGAGATAGTCGGGGCGGAACCCGTCGATCGAGATCAGTATGGTGACGGGAGCGCGCGCTTCCTGTTGGGCGCTGGCTGTGGGGGCAGGAGGCGGCAGCTGCGCGCAGGCGGTGAACACGGCGAGCGCGAGGACGGGCGCGAAGTTGCGGAAAAGCGGCACGATTATCTCCATTGGGCCAAAGGCCAATGGCGGTGCTTTGCTACGTCCCGATGACGGGGTCCAGTCCCGCGTGCTCCCCTCCCTGGCAGGGAGGGGAAATAGTTACACGTTGAAGCGGAACAGCATCACGTCGCCGTCCGCCACGACATATTCCTTGCCTTCCTGCCGCAGCTTGCCCGCGTCGCGCGCGCCGGCTTCACCCTTGCAGGCGATATAGTCGTCGAATGCGATCGTCTCGGCGCGGATGAAGCCGCGCTCGAAATCGCTGTGGATCTCGCCCGCGGCCTGCGGCGCCCTGGAACCCTTTTCGACGGTCCAGGCGCGTGCCTCCTTGGGCCCCACGGTGAAGAAGGTTATGAGGTGAAGCAGTTCGTAGCCGGCGCGAATGACGCGCGTGAGGCCGGTTTCGGACAAGCCCAGATCGGACAGGAACTCGGCGCGGTCGGCGGGCTCCATCGTCGCGATCTCGGCCTCGATCGCGGCCGAGACTACCACCGCCTGCGCGCCTTCGGCCTTGGCTTTTTCGAACACCCTGGCGGACAGCGCATTGCCGTTGGCCGCGCTCTCTTCCTCGACATTGCAGACATAAAGCACGGGCTTGGAAGTGAGCAGCTGCGCCTGCTCGAACACGCGGCGCTCTTCCTCGTCCCTGGGCTGGGTCAGCCGCGCGGGCTTGCCCTCGCGCAACAGGTCGAGCGCCTGGCCGAGCACGCTCGCGGCGATCTTCGATTCCTTGTCGCCCTGCTGACCCTTCTTCACATAGTTGGGGACGCGCTTCTCGAGGCTTTCGAGGTCGGCGAGCATGAGCTCGGTCTCGACCGTCTCGGCATCGGCGACGGGGTCGATCTGGTTTTCGACATGGGTGACGTCGTCATTCTCGAAGCAGCGCAGCACATGGACGATCGCGTCGACCTCGCGGATATTGCCGAGGAACTGGTTGCCCAGCCCTTCGCCCTTGCTCGCGCCGCGCACGAGGCCGGCGATGTCGACGAAGCCAAGCTGCGTCTCGATGATCTTGGCGGAACCCGCGATTGCGGCGAGCTTGTCGAGGCGATCGTCGGGCACCGCGACGTTGCCGACATTGGGCTCGATCGTGCAGAAGGGATAGTTCGCTGCCTGCGCTGCCGCGGTCTCGGTCAGCGCGTTGAAGAGCGTCGACTTGCCGACATTGGGAAGGCCGACGATGCCGCAACGAAAACCCATTGTGAACTCTCTTTCCTTGTTCGCGTCATGCCAGCGAAAGCTGGCATCTCCCGCTGATTGAGCGCTATTCTCGTTAGCAGACCCAGCTTCCGCTGCGGTGACGTGAAGGCGACGGGCTGTGCCCCTTAGCTTTCCTGCAGCCGCAGCGCCACATCGTTCATGAAGCGCGCGTCATCGCCCTTCGCCAGCCAGTCCGCTTCGGCCGCGATCGCGCCGAGCATGTCGGACAACCGCTCGATTTCGCTCTTGGCATAGTTGCCGAGCACATGGCCTGTGACGCGGTCCCTGTGGCCGGGGTGGCCGATGCCAAGGCGGGCGCGGCGGAAATTATTGCCGATATGCGCCTCGGTCGAGCGCAGGCCGTTATGCCCCGCTGTACCGCCGCCGATCTTCACCTTGACCTTGAAAGGGGGCAGGTCGAGCTCGTCGTGGAACGCAGTCACCTGCTCGGGCTCGAGCTTGTAGAAGCGCATCGCCTCGCCAACTGCGCGGCCGCTTTCATTCATGAAGGTGGCGGGTTTCAGCAGCAGGATCTTCTCGCCGCCGATGCGGCCTTCCTGCGTCCAGCCCTGGAACGCCTTCTTGACCGGCGAAAAGTCGTGCACCTCGGCGATGGCGTCGACCGCCATGAAGCCGACATTGTGCCGGTGCATCGCATAGAGCGCGCCCGGATTGCCGAGGCCGACCCAGATCTGCATGGGAATTGGGGAAGGGCGTGCCGGCGATGGCGTGTGCCACCGCCGGCCGTAACGCCTTATTCCTCGTCGGCCTTCTGCGCGGAGGGAACCTCGTCAGCCGCGACGGCTTCCACGGTTTCCGCGGCCTCTTCGGCCTTGAGCGCCGATGGAGCGACGACGGTGGCGATCGTCAGGTCGCTGTCCGCGCCAGCGGCTTCGGTGCCCTTGGGCAGCTTGATGTCGCCGAGGTGGATCGAGCCACCCACGTCGAGGCCGGCAAGCGAGATCTCGATCTGGTCGGGGATCTCGGCGGCGTCGCAGACGAGGCTGAGGTCATGCGCAACGATGTTGAGCACGCCACCGCGCTTGATGCCGGGGGCATTTTCTTCGTCGACGAACACGACGGGCACCTGGACGGTGACCTTGGCATGTTCGCTGATGCGCAGGAAATCGACATGCAGCGGGCGATCGCTGACGGGATGGAACTGGACGTCTTTGGGGAGCGTGCGGACTTTCTTGCCGCCCAGCTCGATCATGACGACCGTATTCATAAAGTGGCCGGTGTGGAGCTGCTTCATCAGCCCCTTTTCCTCGATGTGGATCGAGGTCGGTTCTTCATTGTTTCCGTAAATGACGGCGGGTACGCGGCCCTCGCGGCGGTGGGCACGGGAGGCTCCCTTGCCAGCCCGATCGCGCGCCTCGGCCGACAGCGTAAGCTGATCGCTCATATGCATGTCTCCAAATTGCTAGGTTTAACGTCGCCCGCCACGCCTCCAGGGATGACCATGACGGGAAGCGTGCGCCTATAGGGGCGGGCGGGCCGGAACGCAAGCTATTAAGCCCCTCCCCTTCAGGGGAGGGGTTGGGGGCG
>NZ_JBYSXE010000046.1:0-35322 GCF_058781925.1 Sphingobium sp. FW306-1B-F04DB
AACACTTTCTCCGCGCTTCCAGCGTTCCCACAGCTCCGCCCTCTGGGCCAACGTGAAATGAACCCGCGATGTCACCATCACACACCTCCTCATCCTTCAAAATTAGAAGGTGTTGCGATGACCAGTTGAATCCACCCCCCCATATCCGACAGCCCCGATTCGGATTCGATAAGCATCCGAAATGATTATGTTCTTGGCAAGTAGTATCGAAAATCATCTTATTATCTGGACTTAGGGCGCAGATTCACGTCACTCTCCGGCGTTCGCAAGGGGAGACTCGGATGCTGACACGAGCCTGGCGTTTCGCGATTCTTGCTTTGGCACTGGCGCCGGTTGCCGCTTCGGGCGACCAGACCGCGCAGGTGGTGCTGGCGACGCCGGGCGCGGGTGGAGGCGCGATCGAGCGCTTCACGCTGCGCTTCTCCGATGACATGGTTCCGCTCGGCGATCCGCGCGCGACCGCCCCCGCCAAGGTAAGCTGTGCGGTCGGCGGCGAGGGGCGCTGGATCGATCCCAGAACCTGGGTCTGGGATTTCGAACGCGCGCTGCCCGGTGGCGTCTCGTGCGATTTCGCGCTCAACGACGGATTGAAGACGCTCGCGGGCAGCCCGATCAGCGGCCAGCGCAAGTTCACCGTCGACACCGGCGGCCCTTCGGTCCGCGCGGTGCTGCCCGGCCAATATGACGGCGATATCGAGGAGGATCAGATCTTCCTCGTTGCGACCAATGTCCGGCCCGACGCGGCTTCGGTCGCGGCCAACGGCTATTGCGCGGTCGACGGCGTGGGCGAGAAGATCCCGCTCGACGTGTTGAAGCCCGAGGTGGTCGACACCGTGCTCTCGGGGCTGGGCAAGGACAATTACCGCGTCACCAATTTCCTCAACGAAGCCGGGTTGCCCGAGGCGATCCCCCAAAACGCAGCGGAACGCGGCAGGGCTTGGGAGACGGTCACCGCGGTCAAATGCCGGCGTCCGCTTCCTCCGGGGCGCGACATGGCGGTGGTGTGGGGACAGGCGATCAGCGGAGCGGGACGGATCGCCGGACGCGACCAGCGCTTCGACTTCACCGTGCGCAAGGAGTTCGCGGCGCGCTTCGAATGCTCGCGCGTCAATCCGCAGGCGGGGTGCAATCCGGTGCAAAGGGCGTGGGTCCGCTTCAGCGCGCCGATAGCCGTGGAGACGGCGAAGGCGATCCGCATCGAGGCCGCCGGCGGCAAGACGCTGACGCCCAAGGTGGACAATGATGGTGCCGCCACGGTCTCGCAGGTGAGCTTCGAGGCGCCGCTGCCCGCCTCCACCACCGCGAAACTGATCCTGCCCGCGGGCGTGAAGGACGAAAGCGGCCGCCCGCTCGTCAACCAGCAGCGCTTCCCGCTCGAGGTGAAGTTCGATGACGCGCCGCCGCTGGTGAAGTTCGCGGCCAATTTCGGGATCGTCGAGCTGGGGGAGGGCGGGGTCCTTCCCGTCACGGTCCGCAATGTCGAGCCCGAACTGCAGGGGCGCAATCTGGGTGTGACCGGCCAGAGCCTGCGCGTTGCCGGATCGGACGGCGAGATCGCCAGATGGCTGCGCGATATCGAGGAGGCGAGCGAAAACGACTTCCGCACCGAGAAGCGGGGCGGCGAGGACGTGACGGTCAACTATACCGGCACCAGGGCGCTGATTGCGGGCAAGGGCAGTCCGCTGAAGATCGGCCTGCCCGGCAAGGGCCGCGATTTCGAGGTGGTTGGCGTGCCGCTGACCAGACCCGGATTCTATGTCGTCGAGTTCGCCAGCCCGCGGCTGGGCATGGCGTTGCTCGGGCGCGATGTGCCGCGCTATGTCACCGCGGGTGCGCTCGTCACCAATATGAGCGTGCATTTCAAATGGGGCCGCGGGCGCTCGCTGGTCTGGGTCACCGCGCTCGACAGCGGCAAGCCCGTCGCGGGGGCGGACCTGCGCGTCACCGACAGCTGCACGGGCAGGGTGCTCGCCGAAGGGAAGAGCGGGCCGGGCGGGCAACTTGGCGTCAACGGACTCCCCGAGCCCGAAACCTATGGCAGCTGCGAAGGCGCCAACAATCCGCATCCGCTGATGGTCTCAGCGCGCAAGGGCGACGATTTCAGCTTCACGCTCACCAATTGGGGCAAAGGGATCCGCCCCTATGATTTCGATCTGCCCTATGGCTGGAGCGAGAGCAGCGACATCTTCCACACCGTCTTCGATCGCACGCTGATCCGCCAGGGCGAGACGGTGAACATGAAGCATATCGTGCGCTCGCCCGTCGCCGAGGGCTTCCGCTTCGCGGGCGGCTTCACCGGGACGCTCAAGCTCAGCCACAGCGGGTCGGGCACCGAGTTCGAGCTGCCGCTGACGATCGGTGGCGACGGCATCGGCGAGACGAGCTGGACCGCGCCCAGGGGCGCGCCGATGGGCGATTATGCGATCTCGGTGGTCAATGGCGACAAGACGATCTGGACCGACCAGTCGGTCAAGGTCGACGAGTTTCGCCTGCCGACGATGAAGGCGACGGTCAGTGGACCCAAGGAGGCGGCGATCCGGCCGAAGCAGCTGCCGCTCGATCTGTTCGTCGGTTATCTTTCGGGCGGCGGCGCAGGCGGGCTGCCCGTGCGGCTGCGCACCGCCTTCTCGCCGGGCTACTCCGTGCCCAAAGGCTGGGATGGGTGGAGCTTCGGCGGGCGGCTGATCAAGGAAGGCACGGTGCCGCTCAACGGCGACGGCGAGGAGATCGACGCGCCGCTGCCGCCCGCGCAGACATTGCCCGTGACACTCAACGGCGAGGGAACGGCCAAGGCGACGATCGATATCCCCGTCACCTTCGACAGCCTCACCGACATGACGGTCGAGATGGATTATGAGGACGCCAATGGCGAGATATTGACCGCGACGCGGACGATCCCGCTTTACCCTTCGGCGGTCCGTGTCGGCATCAAGACCGATGGCTGGATGATGAAGGAGGACGATCTTCGCCTGAAGCTCGTCGCGATCGACACAGAAGGGCGTCCGATCAAGGGCAAGCGCATCAAGGTCGACCTGTACAGTCGCGAGATACTCACCGCGCGGCGACGGCTGATCGGCGGCTTCTACGCCTATGACAACCAGGCGCGCACGACGAAGATCGATGCGAACTGCGCGGTGTCGACCGACGCGCAGGGGCTCGCTGAATGCGCGCTCGATCCGGGCGTGTCGGGCGAGGTCTATGCGGTTGCCACAGCGGAGGACGATGACGGCAACGTGGCGCGCGCGACGACATCGGTCTGGCTCGCGGGCGAGGACGACTGGTGGTTCGGCGGCGACAATGGCGACCGGATGGACCTGATCCCCGAGCAGAAGGAATACAAGGCGGGCGACACCGCGCGCTTCCAGGTGCGCATGCCCTTTCGCGAGGCGACCGCGCTGGTGACGGTCGAGCGCGAAGGCGTGCTGTCGAGCTTCGTGGCAAACCTGTCGGGCAAGGATCCCGTGGTCGAGGTGAAGATGCCGGGCGCCTATGCGCCCGACGTCTATGTCTCGGTGATGGCGGTGCGCGGGCGCGTCGGCGGCTTCAGGCTTTGGCTCGCTGATCTGGCGCGGCGCTGGAACCTGCCGTTCTTCTCGCGCGACGTCGCCAAGCCGACCGCGCTGGTCGACCTCGCCAAGCCAAGCTACCGGCTGGGTATCGCCAAGGTGTCGGTGGGCTGGGAGACGCACCGACTGGGTGTCGAGGTGAAAGCCGACAAGGGCAAATATTCGGTGCGCGACACCGCGAATGTCGACGTCGCGGTGACTTTGCCGGGCGGCAAGCCTGCCGACTCCGCCGAGATCGCCTTCGCCGCGGTGGACGAGGCGCTGCTGCAGCTTTCGCCCAATCCCAGCTGGGATCTGATCGACGCGATGATGGGCGAGCGTCCCTTGTCGGTGCTGACCTCGACCGCGCAGACGCAGATCGTCGGCAAGCGGCATTACGGCAAGAAGGCGGTCGAGGCGGGCGGCGGGGGCGGCGGTGATCTGTCCGCGCTCAACCGCGAGGACTTCCGCCCGGTGCTGCTGTGGAAGGGGCGCGTGAAACTCGATGCGCAGGGTCATGCGAAGATCCCGGTGCAGCTCTCCGACTCGCTCTCCGCGTTCAGGCTGGTGGCAATCGCGACCGATGGAACCTCGCTGTTCGGAACCGGCGACGTCTCGGTCCGCACGTCGCAGGATCTTTCGATCTTCTCGGGCGTGCCGCTGCTGGTGCGCACCGGCGATTTCTTCGGTGCGAGCTTCACGTTGCGCAATGCTTCGGATCGTCCGATGACGGTGACCGCGACGGTGAAACTCAACCCCGCGGTCGCGACGGGCAAGCCGCTGACGGTGACGCTGCCGCCGGGCCGCGCGGCGCCGGTGACGTGGAACCTGCCCGCGCCCGCCAATGTGGACAAGCTCGAATGGACCGTCGAGGCGCGCGCCGCGGACGGCAAGGCGGTCGACCGGATCACGGTGATGCAGGATGTCGTGCCCGCGGTACCCGTCGAGACATGGGCGGCGACACTGCTCCGGATCAATCCGGCGGGCACGCAGCTGCCCGTGATGGCGCCCGCGGGCGCATTGCCGGGGCTGGGCGGCGTCGATGTGCGCCTGTCCGATACGCTGGCGCCGCCGATGGCGGGGGTGCGCGACTATATGGCGCGTTATCCCTATGGCTGTTTCGAGCAGCAATTGTCGCGCGCAGTGGTGCTCGGCGATCAGGGGGCATGGGGCCGGCTTTCGGGCGAGATTCCTGCCTATCTCGATAATGACGGGCTGCTGCGCTACTTCCCGATGGAGCAGTTGCAGGGTTCGGAGGCGCTGACCGCCTATGTGCTGTCGATGACCGCGGAGGCGGGCTGGGCGATCCCCGATGGCGCAAAGGCGCGGATGGTCTCCGCCATGCAGGCGGTGATCGATGGCCGGCTGAAGCGCGAGAACGCATGGTCGGGCGATGCGCGGCTCAATCGCATCGCGGCGCTTGCGGCGCTTGCGCGCAACGGGGCGGCCACGCCGCAGATGCTCGGCCAGATCGGGCTTTCGCCGCAGGACATGCCGACCAATGTGCTTGCCGACTGGCTCGTCGCGATCGACCGGATCGGGGGGCTGCCCAACCAGGCGCAGCTCCGCAATGCGGCGCAGGCCGCGCTCCGGCAGCGCTTCGTCTATGAAGGCTCGCGCATCGACTTCTCTGACGGCGACAGCGCGCCCTGGTGGCTGATGTCGTCGGAGGACGAGATGGCGATGAAGGTGCTCGCCGCCACGCTCGGCAAGCCCGGCTGGCAGGACGAGGGCCCGCGGCTGATGGCGGCCTCTGCGATGCGCCAGCAACTCGGGCACTGGGACACCACCACCGCCAACGCGTGGGGTGCGATCGCGGTCCGGAAGTTCGCGGGCCTCTATCCCGCAAGCGCGGTCGCGGGCACGACCACCGCCACGCTGGGCGGCCAGACGCTGAGCCGCGGCTGGCCGCAGGCGGTCGACGCGCCGCCGCTGATGCTGAGGCTGCCCGCGGCGCGGTCGCCGCTCGTGCTGAAGCAGGCGGGCGGGGAAGGCCCGTGGGCGCTTGTCTCGGTACGCGCCGCGGTGTCGCTGACGCGTGCGCTGTTCGCCGGCTATCGCGTGAGCCGGACCGTCACCCCCATCGAGCAGAAGGTGAAGGGGCGTTTCACGCGCGGCGACGTACTCAAGGTGACGATCACCGTCGATGCCACCGCCGAGCGCAACTGGGTGGTGATCAGTGATCCCGTCCCGCCGGGCGCGACCGTGGTCGGCAATCTCGGCGGCCAGTCGAGCATCCTCGCCCAGCTCGGCGGGGAAGGCGGCGAGGGTGTGCAGCCCAGCTATGTCGAGCGCGGCAAGGATGCCTGGCGCGGCTATTTCGAATGGGTACCGCGCGGGCGCTTCACCGTGTCCTATGCGGTGCGGCTGAACGGCGTCGGCCGCTTCTCGCTGCCGCCGACCCGGGTCGAGGCGCTCTATTCGCCCGATATCCGTGCGGCGGTTCCCAATGCGCCGATGGAGGTGGTGTTGCGATGAAATCTCCGTCCAAGTCCGTCATCCCAGCGAAAGCTGGGATCTGTGCCAGGACAAGGCGCAATCTGGTCGGGAGATGCCAGCTTTCGCTGGCATGACGTGGATGAGATCGGCATCGATCACGCGGCGGCACGTCTTGTGGGCCCTTGCCGCGCTCGCCTTCATCGCCTTCACCGTGCTGTGGTTCCTCACGGTACCGCCGCCGCTGCCGAGCTATGCCACAGCCAAGGCACGCTGGCAGCCGAGCGAAGCCTGGCTCTACGACCGCAACGGCGCGTTGATCGACAGCATGCGCGTCGATTTCGAGGCGCGCCGGCTCGCCTGGACGCCGCTCGACCAGATCGCGCCGGTGGTGCGCGAGACGCTGATCGCCGCCGAGGACAAGAGGTTCGAGGACCATCGCGGGGTCGACTGGCTCGCGGTTCTCGGATCGCTGCGCGCACGGATCGAAGGAAAGCGCGCGCGCGGCGCGAGCACGCTGTCGATGCAGGTGGCGGCGTTCCTCGCGCCCGAGCTCGCCGCGCCCGGCGCGCGCGGCTGGCGGGACAAGGCGCGGCAGATGCGCGCGGCGATGGCGCTCGAGGATCACTGGTCCAAGGACGAGATCCTCGAGGTCTATCTCAATCTCGCGGGCTATCGCGGCGAGGCGCAGGGCATCGGCGCGGCGGCGCTTTCGCTGTTCGGAAAGACCCCCGACGCGCTCGGTCGCACCGAGGCGCTGCTGCTCGTTGCGCTGCTGCCCGATCCGCGCGCGGGCCCGCAGCAACTGGCGCGGCGTGCCTGCGCGCTCGGCAAGCCCGAGGAGTGCCCCGCGCTGCGGACAGAGGAGGCCGCCATGCTCGGCCCCGCGCGTCAGCTCGCGCTCGATCCGGGGCTTGCGCCGCATTTGGCGCAGAAGCTGCTGGCCGCGCCGGGGATGAAGTTGAAGACCACGCTCGACACGCGCGCGCAGCGGATCGCGGTCGCGGCGCTGACGCGGCAGCTGCGCGGGCTCGGCAGCGACCGCGCGCGCGACGGCGCGGTGGTCGTCGTCGACAATGCCAGCGGCGACGTGCTCGCCTATGTCGGCGGGGTCGGCGGTGCCTCGACCGCGGCGGCGGTCGATGGAGCGGGCAGCTATCGGCAGGCGGGATCGACGCTCAAGCCCTTCCTCTACGCGCAGGCGATCGAGCGCGGCTACCTCACCCCCGCATCGATCCTCGACGACAGCCCCGTCCAGCTCGATACCGCTTCGGGGCTTTATGTTCCGCAGAACTATGACCGCGACTTCAAGGGGCCCGTCTCGGTGCGCAGCGCGCTTGCCGGATCGCTGAACGTGCCCGCGGTGCGCACGCTGGTGCTGACGGGTGTCGACAGTTTTCGCGACCGGCTGTGGGACACGGGCTATCATGGGCTGACCGAGGACGGACAATATTACGGCTTCTCGCTCGCGCTGGGCTCCGCCGAGGTGACGCTGCTCGAACAGGCGGCCGCCTATCGCGCCCTCGCGTTGGGCGGGCGCTGGTCGCCGCTGCGCATCAGGACGGACGCACCGCACACGGTATCGCGCCCCGTCTTCACGCCGCAGGCGAGCTGGATCGTCGCCGACATGCTCGCCGATCCCGATGCGCGTGCGCGTGCCTTCGGGCTCGACAGCGCGCTGAGGCTCCCCTTCTGGGCGGCGGTGAAGACCGGGACCTCCAAGGCGATGCGCGACAACTGGTGCATCGGCTTTTCGGACCGCTACACCGTCGCGGTCTGGATCGGCAATCTCGAGGGCGATTCGATGCGCGCGGTCTCGGGCACCAGCGGCGCCGCGCCCGTCTGGCGCGACGTGATGCGCGCGCTCCATGCCGACCGGCCGGGCAGGGCGCCGCCCGCGCCGCGGGGAATCGAGCAGCGTCGCATCACCTTTGCCGACGCGATCGAGCCGCCGCGCACCGAATATTTCCTGAAAGGCACGGGCCAGGCGCTCGTCGGCGCTGCGCCCGCGACCGCTCGACGCCCGCGCATCACCAGCCCGGTCGCGGGCAGCGTCTATGCGCTTGACCCGGATATCCCCGTCGATCGCCAGCGGATGGCGGTGATGGTCGCGGGGGAGGTGACAGGGCACCGTCTTGTGCTCGACCGCCGCGATCTGGGCGCCGCCGACGGGCGGCCGCTCGTCCTCGCGGGACCGGGCGCGCACCGGCTCGTCCTGCTCGATCCCGCGGGCAAGCCGATCGACAGCCTGATGTTCACGGTGCGCTGACCCGCATGTTTTCCTTGAATGCCTTGGGCCTTCTTTCCTAGAGAGGGTGCCGAAGGGGTAAGGCGATGGCCGCACGACAGGGCGCGCGTTCGGCGCTGCGCGATTTCCTCCAGAGCGAGGCAGCGGGCGGCATCATCCTGATGATCGCGGCGGCGCTGGCGATGATCGTGGCGAACAGCCCGCTCCACGACGCCTATCATCATCTGTTCCACGCCGAGACCGGGCCGGTGCTGAGCGACAAGCTCGGGCCGATGACGCCGCACCTCTGGATCAATGACGGGCTGATGGCGGTGTTCTTCCTGCTCGTCGGGCTCGAGATCAAGCGCGAGTTTATCGACGGCAGGCTCTCCACCTGGAAGCAGCGACGACTGCCCGTGATCGCGGCGGCGGCGGGGATGATCGTGCCCGCGTTGCTTTATCTGACCTTCACGCGCGAGGATTCGGCACTGCACGCAGGCTGGGCAATTCCGGCGGCGACCGATATCGCCTTTGCGATCGGCGTGCTCGCGCTGCTCGGATCGCGCGCGCCGACCTCGCTCAAGCTGTTCCTGACGACCGTCGCGATCGTCGATGACATGGGCGCGGTCGCGATCATCGCGATCGCCTATACCGCGAGCATCAAGGGACTGGCGATCGCGGCTGCCGGCGTCGTGCTCGGTACGATGTATGCGATGAACCGGCTCGGCGTACGTGCGCTCTGGCCCTATCTGATCGCCTTTGCCCTGCTCTGGTACGCGGTGCTGCTTTCGGGCGTGCACGCAACGATCGCGGGCGTGCTCGCGGCGATGGCGATCCCGATCGTGAAGACGCCCGGCGCACCCGATTCGAAAGAGTCGCCGCTTCACCGGCTCGAGCACGCGCTGCATCCGTGGGTCGCGTATCTGATCGTGCCGGTGTTCGGTTTCGCCAATGCCGGCGTGTCGCTGCAGGGCATGGGGCTGGCGCAGATCTTCGCGCCATTGCCGCTCGGCATCGCCGCAGGTCTGTTCCTCGGCAAGCAGATCGGCATTTTCGGCAGTATCTGGGTATCGGTGCGGCTGGGAATCGCGACTACGCTGCGGGGCGCGACTTGGTTGCAGGTCTATGGTGTCGCGATGTTGTGCGGGATCGGCTTCACCATGAGCCTGTTCATCGGCGCGCTCGCCTTTCCGGGCAATCCACTGCTTGTCGAGGAGGCCAAGCTCGGCGTGCTGCTCGGCTCGACGGTCTCGGCGCTGGCAGGTTTCCTCGTCCTTCGTCTGGCACCCCGGCATCCCGGGCATGTCCGCGAGGAACGCGAGCAGACGGCCGAGATCGACCGTGACGGCGATGTCCGGTCGATCGAGGAGCAGGGCGTCGCGCGGACCTGATCCCGGTCCCGCCATGCGGATGCAGTGCCGCCGAAACGCGCAGGTTGACCGCATCCGACTCCATCGTTATAGGCCGCCCCGTCCTGCGGGCTGGTGGTGGATTCTCCATCCAGACGCTGTCCTTTTGCAGGGCAAGACATAGAGCTTGAACATTGCTGAAGCGAGTGAAGGCCTGGGGGGCCGATTTGGCGCCCGGGGTCCTTTTTGCATTTTGAATGTCATGGGCTTTGGCAAAGTAACTTAGAAGGTGAAGGCTTCATGCCAACGATCAATCAGCTGATCCGCAAGGGTCGGGAACCCCAGAAGGCACGCTCGAAGGTGCCCGCGATGGAAGCAAACCCGCAGAAGCGTGGCGTTTGCACCCGCGTTTATACCACGACCCCGAAAAAGCCGAACTCGGCGCTTCGCAAGGTGGCCAAGGTCCGCCTGACGAACCAGCGCGAGGTCATCAGCTACATCCCCGGTGAAGGTCACAACCTTCAGGAGCACTCGGTTGTGCTTATCCGCGGCGGCCGCGTTCGCGACCTTCCCGGTGTTCGCTACCATGTTCTCCGCGGCGTGCTCGACACGCAGGGCGTCAAGGATCGCAAGCAGAGCCGTTCGAAGTACGGCGCGAAGCGTCCCAAGTAAGAAGGTTTAGCTGATATGGCTCGTCGTCGTCGTCCCGAGAAGCGGGAAATCCTGCCTGACCCCCGTTTCGGTGATCAGGTTCTTTCGAAATTCATGAACAGCGTCATGCTGGACGGTAAGAAGGCCGTCGCCGAAGGCATCGTCTATGGTGCGCTCGAAACCGTCGAGGCCAAGGCCAAGAAGGATCCGATCGGCGTTTTCCATGACGCGCTCAACAATGTGAAGCCGGGCATCGAGGTCCGCAGCCGCCGCGTCGGTGGTGCGACCTATCAGGTTCCCGTCGAGGTCCGTCCGGACCGCGCCCAGGCGCTTGCCATCCGCTGGCTGATCTCGGCCGCGCGCGCGCGCAGCGAGAACACCATGTCGGCACGCCTTTCGGGCGAGCTGCTCGATGCGGCGAACAATCGCGGCAACGCGGTCAAGAAGCGTGAGGACACGCATCGTATGGCCGAAGCCAACCGCGCCTTCTCGCATTATCGCTGGTAATTTGAACGCCGGGGCCGCGCCCCGGCTTTGGAGTTTATGACAATGGCACGCAGCCATCCGCTCGACCGATACCGTAACATCGGCATCATGGCGCACATCGACGCCGGCAAGACCACGACGACCGAGCGCATCCTCTATTACACCGGCAAGTCCTACAAGATCGGCGAAGTGCACGAAGGCACCGCGACGATGGACTGGATGGAGCAGGAGCAGGAGCGCGGCATCACGATCACGTCGGCCGCGACGACCTGTTTCTGGAACGATCACCGGATCAACATCATCGACACCCCCGGCCACGTCGACTTCACTATCGAAGTCGAGCGTTCGCTGCGCGTGCTCGACGGTGCGGTTGCGTGCTTCGACGGCGTTGCCGGCGTTGAGCCGCAGTCCGAGACGGTGTGGCGCCAGGCCGAGAAGTACAAGGTTCCGCGCATGTGCTTCGTCAACAAGCTCGACCGCACCGGTGCGAGCTTCGAGCGTTGCGTCGACATGATCAAGGACCGCCTCGGCGCGCGTCCTGCGGTGCTCTATCTCCCCATCGGTATCGAGGGTGGTTTCAAGGGCCTCGTCGACCTCGTCGAGAACCGCGCGATCATCTGGCTCGAAGAGTCGCTGGGTGCGAAGTTCGAATATCAGGACATCCCCGATGACCTGAAGGACGCAGCCGAAGCGGCGCGCGCCGAGCTGATCGAAATGGCGGTCGAGCAGGACGACGACGTGATGGAGGCGTATCTGGAGGGCAACGAGCCCGACACCGCCACCCTCAAGAAGCTGATCCGCAAGGGCACGCTGAACTTCTCGTTCGTGCCCGTGCTGTGCGGCTCGGCGTTCAAGAACAAGGGCGTCCAGCCGCTGCTCGACGGCGTTGTCGACTATCTGCCGTCGCCGCTCGACATTCCCGCGGTTCAGGGCCTCAAGCTCGACGGCGAGACCCCGGATTCGCGTCCGGCCGAGGACAAGGCGCCGTTCTCCGCGCTTGCGTTCAAGATCATGAACGACCCCTTCGTGGGCTCGCTCACCTTCGCGCGCATCTATTCGGGCAAGCTCGAAAAGGGCACCGTCCTGAACTCGGTGAAGGACAAGAAGGAAAAGATCGGCCGTATGCTCCTCATGCACGCGAACTCGCGTGAGGACATCGACGAGGCGTTTGCCGGCGACATCGTCGCGATCGCTGGTCTCAAGGAGACCACGACGGGCGACACGCTGTGCGATCCGCAGAACCCGATCATCCTTGAGCGGATGGAATTCCCCGATCCGGTCATCGAGCTCTCGGTGGAGCCCAAGACCAAGGCCGACCAGGAAAAGATGGGCATCGCGCTCAACCGCCTGGCTGCCGAGGATCCCTCGTTCCGCGTTTCGACCGACCATGAGTCGGGCCAGACCATCATCAAGGGTATGGGCGAACTTCACCTCGAGATCCTCGTCGACCGCATGAAGCGCGAGTTCAAGGTCGAGGCCAATGTCGGCGCGCCGCAGGTGGCGTATCGCGAATACCTCGCGAAGAAGGTCGACATCGACTACACCCACAAGAAGCAGTCGGGTGGTTCGGGTCAGTTCGGCCGCGTCAAGGTCACCGTGATCCCCGGCGAGCGCGGTTCGGGCTACCAGTTCTTCGACGAGATCAAGGGCGGCAACATCCCCCGCGAATATATCCCGTCGGTGGAAAAGGGCTTCCGCGAGACCGCCGAGACCGGCTCGCTGATCGGCTTCCCGATCATCGACTTCGAGGTGCACCTGACCGACGGTGCGTACCACGACGTCGACTCGTCGGCGCTGGCGTTCGAAATCTGTGCCCGTGGCGCGATGCGCGAAGCGGCCCAGAAGTCGGGCATCAAGCTGCTCGAGCCGATCATGAAGGTTGAGGTTGTGACGCCCGAGGATTATCTGGGCGACGTGATCGGTGACATGAACTCCCGTCGCGGGCAGATTCAGGGCACCGACAGCCGCGGCAACGCGCAGGTGGTTGAAGCTCTCGTTCCCCTGGCCAACATGTTCGGCTATGTGAACCAGCTTCGCTCGTTCACGCAGGGGCGTGCGCAGTACACCATGCAGTTCTCGCACTATGACGAGGTCCCGGCGAACGTCGCCGAGGAAGTAAAGGCGAAGCTCGCCTGATTTTAATATTGAGCCAATTGAGCTTGGGACAGAAAGACGAGGGTTAGATAAATGGCGAAAGCTAAGTTTGAGCGGACGAAGCCGCACTGCAACATCGGCACCATCGGTCACGTCGACCACGGCAAGACGTCGCTGACGGCCGCGATCACGAAGGTTCTGGCCGAGACCGGCGGCGCAACCTTCGTCGACTATGCCAACATCGACAAGGCGCCCGAAGAGCGCGAGCGCGGCATCACCATCTCGACCGCGCACGTCGAGTATGAGACCGAAGCGCGCCACTATGCGCACGTCGACTGCCCCGGCCACGCCGACTATGTGAAGAACATGATCACCGGCGCGGCGCAGATGGACGGCGCGATCCTCGTCGTGTCGGCCGCTGACGGCCCGATGCCCCAGACCCGTGAGCACATCCTGCTCGCGCGCCAGGTCGGCGTTCCCGCGCTCGTCGTGTTCATGAACAAGGTCGACCAGGTCGATGACGAAGAGCTCCTCGAGCTCGTCGAGCTCGAAATCCGCGAGCTGCTGTCGTCGTACGACTTCCCCGGCGACGACATCCCCGTCGTCAAGGGTTCGGCGCTTGCCGCGCTGGAAGACTCGAACAAGACGATCGGCCACGACGCCGTTCTCGAGCTGATGCAGCAGGTTGACGCCTACATCCCGCAGCCCGAGCGTCCGGTCGACAAGCCCTTCCTGATGCCGATCGAAGACGTGTTCTCGATCTCGGGCCGCGGCACCGTCGTCACCGGCCGTGTCGAGACCGGCATCGTCAAGGTTGGCGAGGAAGTCGAGATCGTCGGCATCAAGGACACCAAGAAGACGACCGTCACCGGCGTTGAAATGTTCCGCAAGCTGCTCGACGAAGGTCGTGCAGGCGACAACATCGGCGCGCTGATCCGTGGCGTCGGCCGTGAGGAAGTCGAGCGTGGCCAGGTTCTGGCCAAGCCCGGCACGATCACGCCGCACACCGACTTCTCGGCCGAAGTGTACGTGCTGTCGAAGGAAGAGGGCGGCCGTCACACGCCGTTCTTCGCGAACTATCGTCCGCAGTTCTACTTCCGCACCACCGACGTCACCGGCGAGGTCATCCTCCCCGAGGGTACCGAGATGGTGATGCCCGGCGACAACGTGACCCTCAACGTCAAGCTCATCGCGCCGATCGCGATGGACCAGGGTCTTCGCTTCGCAATCCGTGAAGGCGGTCGTACCGTCGGCGCAGGGGTTGTCGGAACGATCACGAAGTAATATAGGGCACCGCAGCCGCCCGATTCTCTCTACGGGAATCGGGCGGCTCGCCTTTTAATAGTAACAGTTTTCACCCCGCTTTCGGGCGGGGTTTGGCTCTTTCGCATTGGTAGTGGACATGGAAACGCAGAATATCCGTATTCGCCTGAAGGCGTTCGATCATCGAGTGCTGGATCAGGCAACTGGCGACATCGCCGACACGGCGCGCCGCACCGGCGCCCTTATTCGCGGTCCGATTCCTCTTCCGACGCGCATTGAGAAGTTCACCGTGAACCGCGGCCCGCACATCGACAAGAAGTCGCGGGAGCAGTTCGAGGTTCGCACCTACAAGCGGCTGCTCGACATCGTGCAGCCCACGCCGCAGACCGTCGACGCGCTGATGAAGCTCGACCTCGCCGCGGGTGTGAACGTAGAGATCAAGCTGGCCTGAGCCGGCACGATACAAGGGATACCGCGCAGCTTTGCTGCGGTCTGCGTCCCCCGCTCTCCCTGAAAAGGGATCAGCCCAGGCGGGGCACGCATCACATTATTGGGCTGGCACGCCCCCGGAAATGGTTCCGTGGGCCTCTGTATAAGGAGCAAGGATCATGCGCACTGGCGTGATCGCGAAGAAAATGGGGATGACCCGCCTGTTCAAGGACGATGGCCGCCATGTGCCCGTCACCGTCCTTTCGCTCGAAGGCTGTCAGGTTGTTGCGCGCCGCGAAGCGGACCGCGATGGCTATGTTGCCGTCCAGCTGGGCGCGGGCTCCGCAAAAGCGAAAAACGTTTCGAAGCCCGTTCGCGGGCATTTCGCTAAGAACGAAGTCGAGCTGAAGGCGCGCGTCGCCGAGTTCCGCGTCGCTGACGATGCGCTGCTCGATGTCGGCGCGGTCATCGCTGCCGATCACTTCGTTCCCGGCCAGCTCGTCGATATCGCCGGCCAGACCCAGGGTAAGGGTTTCGCGGGTGCGATGAAGCGCTGGGGTTTCGGTGGTATGCGTGCCACCCACGGCGTGTCGATCTCGCACCGTGCGCACGGTTCGACGGGTAACCGTCAGGATCCGGGCCGCGTCTTCAAGAACAAGAAGATGGCCGGCCACATGGGCGACCGTCAGCGCACGCAGCAGAACCTCGAGATCGTTTCGACCGACGTCGAGCGCGGCCTCATCTTCGTGAAGGGCTCGGTGCCGGGCTCGAAGGGCGCCTGGCTGCTCGTCAAGGACGCGGTCAAGGTTCCGCGCCACAGCGATGCTCCGTATCCCGCCGGCCTGAAGCAGGCCGCGAATTCCAACAATGACGCTCCTGCGGACGTCCCGGCCGAGGCCGAGGCTCCCGTCGAAGCGACCGAAGGCCAGGAGGGCTAAGCCGTGAAGGTCAAGGTTCAAACCCTCGACGCCAAGGGCAAGGGCGATATCGATCTCAACGACGAGATCTTCGGCCTTGAGCCGCGTGCGGACATTCTGCACCGCGTCGTCACCTGGCAGCTCGAGAAGCGTCGCGGCACCGCCCGCGGCACCCGCGAGCGTTCGGATGTCGCGCGCACCGGCAAGAAGTTCGGTCGCCAGAAGGGCGGCGGTACTGCCCGTCACGGCGATCGCCGCGCTCCCGTCTTCATCGGCGGTGGTAAGGCTCACGGTGCCCGCGTTCGCGACTTCAACCCGTCGCTGAACAAGAAGGTCCGCACGCTCGGCCTCAAGATGGCGCTGTCGTCGAAGGCCAAGGCCGGCAACCTCATCGTCATGGAAAGCCTGACGGTGAAGGACGGCAAGACCAAGGCTCTGGCCGCCGATCTGGCGAAGCTGGGCTTCGGCAAGACCGCGCTCGTCATCGACGGCGACACCGTCGAGCAGAGCTTCGCGCTCGCTTCCGCCAACCTGCACGCGATCAACGTGCTCCCGGCGATCGGCGCGAATGTCTATGACATCCTGAAGCATGACACGCTGGTGCTGACCCGCGCCGCTGTCGAAAAGCTGGAGGCCCGCTTCAATGGCTAAGAAACAGGCAGCCGCGATCGACAACCGTCACTACGACGTCGTGGTCGCACCCGTCATCACCGAGAAGTCGACGCTGGTCTCGGAACACAACGCAGTTGTGTTCAAGGTCGCGAAGGATGCTTCGAAGCCGCAGATCAAGGCGGCGATCGAAGCGCTGTTCGACGTCAAGGTCACCGGCGTGAACACGTTGGTCCAGAAGGGCAAGACCAAGCGCTGGAAGGGCAAGCCCTACACGCGCTCGGACGTGAAGAAGGCGATCGTCACGCTGGCCGAGGGTAACTCGATCGACGTGACGGAAGGGGTGAAGGCGTAATGGCACTCAAGCAATACAACCCGACGAGCCCCGCGCGTCGCGGCCTCATCCTCGTCGACCGTTCGGGTCTCTTCAAGGGCCGGCCCGTCAAGGCGCTGACCGAAGGCAAGAAGAAGACCGGCGGCCGCAACAACAAGGGGCATGTGACCTCGCGCGGCATCGCCGGCGGTCACAAGCAGAAGTATCGCATCATCGACTTCAAGCGTCGCAAATGGGATATGCCCGCGACCGTCGAGCGGATCGAATACGACCCCAACCGCACCGCGTTCATCGCACTGGTCAAGTACCAGGACGGTGAGCTCGCATACATCATCGCGCCGCAGCGTCTTGGCGTTGGCGACACCGTCGTCGCCGGCAGGAAGACCGACGTGAAGCCGGGCAACGCGATGGAGCTGGGCCAGATGCCCGTCGGCACCATCGTCCACAATGTGGAGATGAAGCCGGGCAAAGGCGGTCAGATCGCACGTTCGGCAGGCACCTATGTGCAGGTCGTCGGCCGTGATCGCGGTCTCGTGATCGTCCGCCTGAACTCGGGCGAGCAGCGCTACATTCGCGGCGAGTGCATGGGTACGGTTGGCGCGGTTTCGAACCCCGACAACTCGAACCAGAACCTCGCCAAGGCGGGCCGCAACCGTTGGCTGGGCAAGCGCCCGCTGACCCGCGGTGTCGCGAAGAACCCGGTCGACCACCCGCACGGCGGTGGTGAAGGCCGGACCTCGGGCGGCCGTCATCCGGTCACGCCCTGGGGCAAGCCGACCAAGGGTGCGCGCACCCGTCACAACAAGGCGACGGACAAGATGATCATCCGTTCGCGTCACGCGAAGAAGAAGAGGTAAGCCATGGCCCGTTCCATCTGGAAAGGTCCGTTCGTCGACCTGCACCTGCTGAAGAAGGCCGAGACCGCTCAGGAGAGCGGTGGTCGCGCGCCGATCAAGACCTGGTCGCGCCGTTCCACCATCCTGCCGCAGTTCGTCGGGCTGACCTTCAACGTCTACAACGGCCGCAAGTTCGTTCCCGTCTCGGTGAACGAGGACATGGTCGGCATGAAGCTCGGTGAATTCGCGCCTACGCGCTTCTTCCCCGGCCACGCAGCCGACAAGAAGGGTAAGCGCTAATGAGCAAGCAGGCAGCCCCCCGCAAGGTCGGCGAGAAGGAAGCGCTGGCCGTGAACACCAATGTTCGCGGCTCGGCGCAGAAGCTGAACCTCGTTGCGGCGCTTATCCGCAACAAGAAGGTCGGCGACGCGCTGAACATCCTCGCTTTCTCGAAGAAGGCGATGGCAGTCGATGTCCGCAAGGTGCTCGCGAGCGCGATCGCCAATGCCGAGAACAACCACAACCTCGACGTCGACGCGCTGGTCGTCGCCGAAGCGAGCGTTGGCAAGAGCATCACGATGAAGCGTTTCGCCGCCCGTGCGCGCGGCCGTTCGACGCGCATCGAAAAGCCCTTCAGCCGCGTGCGCATCGTGGTTCGTGAGCAGGAAGAAGCATAATGGGTCAGAAGAGCAATCCGATCGGGCTCCGTCTCCAGATCAACCGGACCTGGGACAGCCGCTGGTTCGCGGAAGGGCAGGACTATGGCCGGCTCCTCCTCGAGGATCTGAAGATCCGCAAGTACATCATGAAGGAGCTGCCCCAGGCAGCGATCTCGAAGGTGGTGATCGAGCGTCCGGCCAAGCTGTGCCGCGTCTCCGTCTATGCTGCACGCCCCGGCGTGATCATCGGCAAGAAGGGCGCGGACATCGAGAAGCTTCGCAAGAAGCTCGCCGCGATGACCTCGAGCGACGTTTCGCTGAACATCGTCGAGATCCGCAAGCCCGAGATCGACTCCAAGCTCGTCGCGCAGTCGGTTGCCGACCAGCTCGAGCGTCGTGTCGCTTTCCGTCGCGCGATGAAGCGCGCGGTGCAGTCGGCGCTGCGTCTGGGCGCCGAGGGCATCCGCATCACCTGCGGCGGCCGTCTTGGCGGCGCGGAAATCGCGCGTGTCGAATGGTATCGCGAAGGCCGCGTTCCGCTGCACACGCTGCGCGCGAACGTCGACTATGCGGAAGCCGAAGCCCACACCGCCTATGGCGTGTGCGGTATCAAGGTCTGGATCTTCAAGGGTGAAATCCTTGGCCACGATCCGATGGCCCAGGACCGGCTCATGATGGAAGCACAAACCTCGGGGGTCCGGCCCGCGCGGTAAGGCTTTCCAGCCTACCAGCACGGCCTGATCGACCGACAATCGGTGTCAGAAGGCGAAAACAATGCTGCAACCCAAGAAGACCAAGTTCCGCAAGGCGTTCAAGGGCCGCATCCACGGCGACGCCAAGGGTGGCACCGAGCTGAACTTCGGTGCGTTCGGCCTCAAGGCTCTTGAGCCCGACCGGATCACCGCACGCCAGATCGAAGCGGCACGCCGCGCGATCACCCGCCACATCCGCCGTCAGGGCCGTTTGTGGATCCGCGTGTTCCCCGACGTTCCGGTTTCGAAGAAGCCGGCCGAAGTCCGTCAGGGTAAGGGTAAGGGCTCCAACGAATATTGGGCAGCCCGCGTGAAGCCCGGCCGCATTCTGTTCGAGCTGGACGGCGTTCCCGGCCCGCTCGCGCGCGTCGCTTTCGAGCGCGCCATGGAAAAGCTGCCCATCAAGACCAAGGTGGTCGCCCGCCTTGGCGAATCGATGCACTGAGGAATTTGAGAGATGGCCAAGACCAAGGACGATCTCGCGGTGAAAACCGACGATCAGCTTAGCGAGCAGCTGGGCGAGCTGAAGCGGGAGCAGTTCAACCTGCGCTTCCAGGCCGCGACCAACCAGCTCGAGAAGCCGTCGCGTGTGCGCGAGGTGCGTCGCACCATCGCCCAGATCAAGACGCTCCAGACCGCGCGTGCGCGCGCTGCTGCGGCAAAGGCATAAGGAAGACATCATGCCCAAGCGCGTGCTGACCGGAACGATCGTTTCCGACAAGACCGACAAGACCGTGGTGGTGAAGGTGGAGCGCCGGGTGAAGCACCCGCTCTACGGCAAGATCATCAAGCGGTCCAAGAAGTACCACGCCCATGACGAGGCGAATGAGTACCGCGAAGGAGAGACCGTGCGCATCGAAGAGACCGCGCCGATCTCCAAGCTGAAGACGTGGAAGGTCGTCGAGCGCGTGGATACCCACGCCACGCCGGCCACCGCGGGCTGAACTAGTTTTACAACGGAACTCCCGGGGCATCCCGGAAAGCCAGGTAAGAAGGAAGCGGATCTATGATCCAGATGCAGTCAAATCTTGACGTCGCTGACAACAGCGGCGCCAAGCGCGTCCAGTGCATCAAGGTGCTCGGCGGTTCGAAGCGCCGCACCGCGGGCGTGGGCGACGTGATCGTCGTTTCCGTCAAGGAAGCGGCGCCGCGCGGCAAGGTGAAGAAGGGTGACGTGCATCGCGCGGTCATCGTTCGCACCGCCAAGGACATTCACCGTCCCGACGGTTCGGTGATCCGGTTCGACGGCAATGCCGCGGTGCTGGTCAACAAGAACGAGGAGCCGATCGGCACCCGTATTTTTGGCCCCGTCGTTCGCGAGCTGCGCGCCAAGAACTTCATGAAGATCATCAGCCTTGCGCCGGAGGTGCTCTAACCATGGCTGCTGCCAAGATCAAAAAGGGTGACACCGTCGTCGTCCTGTCCGGCAAGGACAAGGGCCGCACCGGTGAGGTCACCAAGGCCCTTCCCAAGGAGGGCAAGGTGATCGTGTCGGGCATCAACGTCGCGACGCGCCACCGCAAACCCACCCAGGCCAACCCGCAGGGCGGCCTGGAGCGCATCGAAGCGCCGATGCATGCCTCGAAGGTCGCGATCGCCGATCCCAAGAGCGGCAAGCCGACGCGCGTGCGCTTTGAAACCAAGGACGGCAAGAAGGTCCGCGTGGCCGTGAAGTCCGGGGAGGTCATCAATGGCTGACAAGTACACACCGCGCTTCGAGAAGCTGTACCAGGACACGATCGCCAAGGCGATGACCGAGAAATTCGGTTACAAGAACGTGATGGAAGTCCCCCGCCTCGAGAAGATCGTTCTCAACATGGGCGTGGGCGAAGCGACGCAGGACAAGAAGAAGGTCGAGACCGCAGCTGCCGAAATGGAGCTGATCGCCGGCCAGAAGCCCGTCGTGACCAAGGCGAAGAAGTCGATCGCGCAGTTCAAGCTGCGCGAAGGCATGCCGATCGGCGTGAAGGTGACCCTTCGCCGCGACCGGATGTACGAATTCCTCGACCGGTTCATCACCATCGCGCTGCCGCGCGTCCGCGACTTCCGCGGCCTGAACCCGAAGAGCTTCGACGGGCGTGGCAACTATGCGTGCGGTCTCAAGGAACAGATCGTGTTCCCCGAGATCAACTACGACCGTATCGAAAAGGTTCGGGGCATGGACGTGATCGTCACGACCACCGCAAAGACCGACGAGGAAGCGCGCGAGCTGCTCCGTCTCTTCGGTTTCCCGTTCCCCATTGAAGAAGAAAAGCAGGCGGCCTGAAGGCCGTCTCGCTAGTAGGAAAGGCGAGAACTTAAGTCATGGCGAAACTGAGTTCGATCAACAAGAATGAGCGTCGCAAGAAGCTGGTGAAGAAGTACGCCGGCCGCTATGCGAAGCTGAAGGCGATTGCCGCGGACAACTCGCTCGACGAGACCGAGCGGCTCATTGCGCGGCTGAAGATGGCCGAGATCCCCCGCAACGGGAATCCCACGCGGATTCGCAACCGCTGCGAGCTCACGGGCCGTCCGCGCGCCTATTACCGCAAATTCCGTCTCTGCCGCGTGCAGCTGCGTGATCTGGCCAACAAGGGCCTGATCCCGGGTGTCACGAAGTCGAGCTGGTAAGGATTACAGATCATGGCATTGACCGATCCTTTGGGTGACCTGCTCACCCGCATCCGCAACGGCCAGCGGGCCCGCAAGGACAGCGTGGTTTCACCCGCGTCCAAGCTGCGCGCGCGCGTTCTCGACGTGCTCCAGCGCGAAGGCTATATCCGCGGCTACAAGGAAGAGGCGCTGGGCGACCACAATGGCCTGCGCATCGAACTGAAGTATTTCGAGGGCCAGCCCGCGATCCAGCATGTCGCGCGCGTCTCGAAGCCGGGCCGCCGCGTCTATTCGGGTTCGAAGGACCTGCCGCGCGTGCGCAACGGCCTCGGCATCACCATCGTGTCGACGCCGAAGGGCGTTCTCTCGGACGCCGAAGCGCGCGAGCAGAATGTCGGCGGCGAAGTGCTGGCGGAGGTGTTCTGATGAGCCGCATCGGTAAAGTTCCGGTCGCGATCCCCGCGGGGGTGACGGCGACCATCGAAGGCGCGATCCTCTCGGTCAAGGGACCGAAGGGCACGCTCTCCATGCCCATGCTCGATGACATCAGCTATGGCATCGAGGAAGGCCGCATCGTGGTGAAGCCCGCCAACGAGACCAAGCGCGCGCGCTCCTTCTGGGGCATGCACCGCACGCTGGTGCAGAACCTGGTCACCGGCGTGACCGACGGGTTCAGCAAGGTCCTCGAGATCACTGGCGTCGGCTACCGTGCGAACGCGCAGGGCAAGAAGCTCAAGCTTCAGCTCGGCTACTCGCACGACGTGGACATCGACGTGCCCGAGGGCATCGAGATCAAGACCCCGGACAACACGACGGTCGAGATCTCGGGCATCGACAAGCAGAAGGTGGGCCAGGTTGCGGCCGAAATCCGCCGCTGGCGCAAGCCCGAGCCCTATAAGGGCAAGGGTATCAAATATCGCGGCGAGTATATCTTCCGCAAAGAAGGCAAGAAGAAGTAAGCCATGGCGAAACTCTCTCTCTTCGAGCGGCGCCGTCAGCGCGTCCGCACCGCACTCAAGGCCCGCGGCGCGCTGCGCCCCCGGCTTTCGGTTCATCGCTCGGGCAAGCACATCTATGCCCAGGTCATCGACGATGCGGCGGGCAAGACCGTCGCTTCGGCCTCGACGCTGGAAAAGGACGTGCGCGGCAAGACCGGCGCCACTGCCGAGGCTGCGGCCGAGGTTGGCAAGCGCGTCGCCGAGGCTGCCAAGAAGGCGGGCGTCACCAGGGTGGTGTTCGACCGTGGCGGCTTCCTGTTTCACGGACGCGTCAAGGCGCTGGCGGATGCCGCGCGTGAAGGCGGATTGGAGTTCTGATTATGGCTGACGAAACCGAAAACAAGGGCGTCGAAGCCGCTCCCGCAGCCGCTCCCGAAGGTCAGCCGACCGAGGGTCGTGGTCCCCGTGGCCCGCGTGGCGGCCGTGGCGGCCGTGGCGGTGGCGGCGATCGTGACCGCGGCGGCCGTGGCCGTCGCGACGATCGTCGCGGTGGTCCGCAGGAGGAGCAGGGTGAAGAGCTCATCGAGAAGCTCGTCCACATCAACCGCGTCTCCAAGACCGTGAAGGGCGGTAAGCGCTTCGGCTTCGCCGCGCTCGTCGTCGTCGGCGACGGCAAGGGCCGTGCAGGCTTCGGCCATGGCAAGGCGCGCGAGGTGCCTGAGGCGATCTCCAAGGCGACTGCCGCTGCCAAGAAGGCAATGGTCCGCGTTCCGCTGAAGGAAGGCCGCACGCTGCATCATGACGGCAACGGTCACTTCGGCGCGGGCAAGGTCACGCTGCGTTCGGCGCCTGCGGGTACCGGCATCATCGCGGGCGGCCCGATGCGCGCCGTCTTCGAGAGCCTTGGCGTTGCCGACGTTGTCACCAAGTCGGTCGGCACGTCCAACCCGTACAACATGATCCGGGCGACCTTCGAGGCGCTTGGCGAACAGACCAGCCCCAAGTCGGTTGCGCAGCGCCGCGGCAAGAAGATTGCCGATCTGCTGCGTCGCGGCGGCGCCTCCGAGGCGGTTGCCCAGGCCGACGCCGAAGCGGTCGTGGAGTAAGTCACATGGCCAAGAAGACGATCAAGGTTACCCAGACGGGTTCGCCGATCCGCCGTCACCCCGATCAGCGCAAGACGCTGATCGGCCTCGGCCTCAACAAGATGCACCGCACCGTGGAACTGGAGGACACCCCCTCGATCCGCGGCATGGTGCAGAAGGTCCACCACCTCGTGCAGGTGGCCGAGTAAATTTAATATTGGACGTCACCCCAGCGAAAGCTGGGGTCTTCCAACGGAAAGGGCGCTGAGCCTTATGCCAAGGAGATGCCAGCTTTCGCTGGCATGACGTCTTCTGATTCTACAAGCGCGAACATAGCGAAAGCGAGTGCAACACATGAAACTCAACGACATCCGTGACAACAAGGGCGCCCGCAAGGAGCGCGTGCGCGTCGGCCGTGGTATCGGTTCGGGGCTCGGCAAGACCGCCGGCCGCGGCCAGAAGGGTGCCAAGGCACGCTCGGGCGTTGCGATCAACGGCTTCGAGGGCGGCCAGATGCCGCTCCACATGCGCATCCCGAAGCGCGGCTTCAACAACATCTTCGCCAAGGATTTCGCCGAGGTGAACCTGGGCGCGATCCAGAAGCTGGTCGATGCCAAGACACTCGACGGCAAGGGCGTGATCGACCATGCCGCGCTCAAGGCCGCGGGCGTTGCGCGCGGCGGCAAGGACGGCGTGCGCATCCTCGGCAAGGGTGAACTGACCGCGAAGCTCAGCTTCAAGGTCGCCGGCGTGTCGAAGGGCGCGAAGGAAGCCATCGAGAAAGCGGGCGGTTCGGTCGAGGTGATCGAGGTGGTGCCGGCTGCCGAGAAGGCTGCCGCCAAGAAGGGCAAGACCCTGGCTGCCAAGAAGGAAAAGGCGAAGGGCTGAATCGTCCTTTCGCCGCATCAGGCTTAGACAAAGCCGGATCGCACATTATATGGAGCGGCGGGGGGCAGCGATGCATTCCGCCGCTCATGTTTTTCGGGGTCTATCACAGTCATGGCATCCGCAGCCGATAATCTGGCATCCAACCTGAACCTGTCGAAATTCGCGCAGGCCACCGAGCTCAAGAAACGCCTTTGGTTCACCATAGGCGCGCTCATCATCTTCCGCTTGATGAGCCATGTGCCGCTGCCGGGCGTCGACCCGCGCGCTCTGGCGACGCTCTACGACACGACTCGCGGCGGCGTCCTCGACTTCTTCAACACCTTTTCGGGCGGCTCGCTCGAGCGCATGAGCGTGATCGCGCTGGGCGTGATGCCCTACATCACCGCCTCGATCGTCGTGCAGCTCGCCACCGCCTTGTCCCCCACGCTCTCCGCGATCAAGAAAGAGGGTGAGAGCGGGCGCAAGCGGCTCAACCAGTATACCCGCTACGGCACCGTGGGCCTGACCGCGATCCAGGGCTATTTCATCGCCGTGGGCCTCGAGGCGTGGGGCGCGACGCAGGGCATGTCCGCGGTCGTCGAGCCGGGCTGGACCTTCCGCATCGCCGCGGTGATCTCGCTCATCGGCGGCACCATGTTCCTGATGTGGCTGGGCGAGCAGATCACCAGCCGCGGCGTCGGCAACGGCGTTTCGCTCATCATCATGGCGGGTATCGTCTCGCAGCTGCCGATGGCGCTCGCCAACCTGTTCGAGGGCGGCCGCACGGGCTCGATGTCGCCTTTGCTGATCCTCGGCATCATTGGCCTTGCGCTCGGCCTTATCGCCTTCATCTGCTTCATGGAGCGGGCGCAGCGCCGCGTGCTGATCCAGTATCCCAAGCGCCAGACGCAGCGCGGGCTGATGCAGGCCGAAAAGAGCCACCTGCCGCTCAAGATCAACACCGCGGGCGTGATCCCGCCGATCTTCGCCTCCTCGCTGCTGCTCATGCCGCTCACGCTCGTCCAGTTCTCGGGCCAGCAGGTCAATGGCGAAAGCGCGACGGGCGATTTCATCATCGGCATCACCACCGCGCTCCAGCACGGTGCGCCGCTCTACATGGCGCTCTATGCCGCGGGCATCATCTTCTTCTGCTTCTTCTACACCGCCGTCGTCTTCAATCCCGAAGAGACCGCGGACAATCTGAAGCGCTATGGCGGCTTCATCCCCGGCATCCGTCCGGGCAAGAACACCGAGACCTATCTCGACTATGTGCTGACGCGCATCACCGTGATCGGCGCGGCCTATCTGACCGTGATCTGCCTCGTCCCCGAATATCTGATCTCGGCGGCGGGCATCCCGTTCTACCTCGGCGGCACCAGCCTGCTCATCGTCGTCAACGTGACGATGGACACGGTGACGCAGATCCAGAGCCATTTGCTGGCGCACCAATATGGCGACCTCATCAAGAAGGCGAAGCTAAAAGGCGGGAGAATGCGTTGAATATAATCCTGTTGGGCCCGCCGGGGGCGGGGAAGGGGACACAGGCAAGCCGGCTCGTCGCGGAGCGCGGCATGGTTCAGCTCTCCACCGGCGACATCCTTCGGGCCGCGGTCAAGGAAGGCACCGAAGTCGGCAAGATGGCCGACGAGATCATGAAGGCGGGGAAGCTCTTTCCCGACGAACTGATGGCGCAGATCCTGGGCGAGTATATGGACAAGCTCAGTCCCGATGCCGGCATCATCTTCGACGGCTATCCACGCACCGCGCGCCAGGCCGAGCTTCTCGACGAGTTGATGGCGGCACGCGGCCGCACGCTCGATCATGTGATCGAGCTTGAGGTGGACGAGGACGCGCTTGTCGAGCGTATCACCGGCCGCTTCACCTGCGCCAGGTGCGGCGAGGGCTATCACGACACGTTCAAGCAGCCCAGGGTCGTGGGCGTCTGCGACGTCTGCGGCAGCACCGAGTTCAAGCGTCGTCCCGACGACAATGCCGAGACTGTGCGCACGCGCATGGCCGAGTATCGCGCCAAGACCGCGCCGATCTTGCCCATCTACGACGCGCGCGGGCTCGTGGAGCGCGTGGACGGCATGGCGGACATCGCGCACGTCAACGACGCGATCGAGGCGATCCTCGACGGCCGCTGAGTGACTCCCCTTAAAATTGTCATTCCCGCGAAAGCGGGAATCCAGTTACGATGTCGATCTGGATCAGTGCCGGGTCGGATCGTCCCCCAGACGATCCTTGAACATGCGGGGCATGTTCAACCCGGCGCTCTTTCGCGGGAATGACACGACAGGGGGTGCCCTCATGAAACTGCTTCCGCTCGCCATTGCCGCCTCGGCCATCGCGACACCCGCCGTAGCAGAGGTGAAATCCGCAAGTGATACGGGCTTCGAGGTCGTCAGCGTCGCAACGCTGAAGGCGTCCCCCGATGCGGTGTACGCCGCACTCAGCACGCCCGGCGCGTGGTGGAGCAGCGCACACACCTATAGCGGCGACGCGAAGAACATGACGATCGACGCGCGCGCGGGCGGCTGTTTCTGCGAGAAGACCGCGGACGGGAGCGTCGAACATGGCCGTATCGTTTATGCTGAGCCGGGCAAGGTGCTGCGCTTCGTCGGCGGCCTTGGTCCGCTTCAGTCCGAGGCGATCACCGCGACGATGACGTGGACGATCGAGCCCGATGCAGGCGGTGTGAAGATCACGCAGCGCTACGTTGCGAGCGGCTATATGCCGGGCGGCCTCAAGGCGATCGCGGCAGGAGTCGACGGGGTGCTCGCCGAACAACTCGGGCGTTTGAAGGCCTATCTCGACAAGCCGGCGGGCTAGGCCCTCCAGCACGCACCAGAATGACGCTTAGCCGTGGGCCGGCGGCAAGCCCGCTACAAACTCACTCTTTCAGCGCTTCGCGCAACCGCCGCACTTGTTCGTTGAAGGCAATCATTTCGGGCACCGTGAGCTTCGAATGTTCGAGCAGCGCGTCGGTGAGGCAACCCGTCTCGCGGCGGAGCGCCTTGCCCCTGGCGGTCAGGAACACCTGTACCTGCCGCTCGTCCGAGGGATTGCGCTGACGCGATACGAACTCTGCCGCCTCCAGCCGCTTGACCAGCGGCGTGATTGTGCTCGGTTCAAGCGCGAGCCGGTCGGCGATCGCCGTGATCGTCTGCCCGTCAGCCTCCCATAACGTGCTCAGCACCAGATACTGCGGATAGGTGACGCCCATCGAATCGAGCATCGGCTTGTACAGCCGGTTGATCGCGATGGTGGTCGAATAGAGTGAAAAACACAGCTGCGCATCGAGCGGCAGGAGCTCTTCGGTCGAATCTTTCATAAACATCTCTATGAAAATCAGTTGCTTAACCAAAAACACTTATCGCGATAAATTTTATCTTTGACAAAGGCGGATGTCCAGTCTTAGAAATATACATATCGCGATAATAATTATCGTAACAATGATTGAAAGGAGATACACCATGACCAAGAAGTTTCTCGCCGCCGCAGCTGCCTCGCTCGCTCTGGGCGCCGCTTCCTCCGTTGCCGCCAAGCCGGCCGAACCCGTCAAATCGGTCGTTCTCGTCCATGGCGGTTTCGTCGACGGCTCGGGCTGGGCCGATGTCTATCAGAAGCTGACGAAGGATGGGTACAAGGTCACCGTCGTCCAGAACCCGACCAACTCGCTCGAGGACGACGTGGCGGTGACGAAGCGCGCGATCGCCGCGGCCGACGGCAAGGTAATCCTCGTCGGCCACAGCTATGGCGGCGTGGTCGTGTCGGAAGCCGGCACCGACCCCAAGGTCGCGGGCGTCGTCTACATTGCCGCCTTCGCGCCCGACAAGGGCGAGTCGGTCGGCTCGCTGATCGCCAACCCCGCGCCGGGTGCACCGGTGCCGCCGATCCTGCCGCCCGTCGATGGCTATCTCTTCCTCGACCGTGCCAAGTTCGCCGATAGCTTCGCGGCCGATGTGAAGCCCGAACTCGCGAGCTTCATGGCTGCGTCGCAGCGCCCCTGGGGCGTCGGCGCCCTCTCGGGTGCGGTCACCGCCCCGGCATGGCGCGCGAAGAAGAGCTGGTACCTCGTCGCCAGCGACGACAAGATGATCCCGCCCGCCGCGCAGCGCCAGATGGCCGCACGCGCCGGTGCGACGGTCCGCGAAGTCGCCGCCAGCCACTCGGTCTATGTGTCGCAGCCGGCCGCGGTCGCCAGCATCATCGAGGAGGCCGCCAAGGGCGCCGAATAAACCAAGGCTCCTCGGAAAGTACACCGCCGGGCTCCGCAAGGAGTCCGGCGGCTTGTCGTCGATCATAATGGCTATCGTTGGTCGTGAAGGACCACGTTGAACCCCTCCTCAGGCGTCGGAGCGACGAAAAAGCTTGTGAAAAGATCGAACTCGGCCTCGCTCACGTGATACTCGTGCGCTCCTGCGGAGTTGCGAGCCCCGAGACGTGCCTTGCAGACCCCGTCAGACGCGCGAAGATAGTGAAGCCGATGGTCGGCGTCCGCTCCCTCGAACACGGCCCGCATCCATGACCGGGCCTTCGGTGTGTTCGCCTGAAAATCGAGAACCACATCCAGGCCCGCTCGCAGCAACGTTTCCAGATGCGGCCCGATTGCCTCGCGCAAGCGCGTCGTCGAGCGCACATAATCGTCGAGCGTCCTGATCTCGCCAGGGTAGAGGCGCGACAAGAGACGGTCTTCGCTGAGCAAGATACTGTGTGGGGAGCGCGCGAGGCCCGTCGCCATCGACGATTTGCCGGACGCGATCTTACCGCAGAACATGTGCAACACTGCTTTCCCGCCCGCCATGCAGCCGCACCCTCAGACCGTCACGCGCTTCAAAAACGGTCCCCAATAGCCCTTCCAGCGCGCCACCGCGTCGGCATCTGCCAGCTTGTCGTGATTGATCGCGAGCCCGGCCTTTCCCGGCGCCTTGTCCGAGCCCATCACGGTCACCTTGGAGCCATCGGCCAGGTCGACGCGCCAGTAGCGCCATTTCTCCGTGCTGCTCTCGCGCGGTGGCCGATAATCTCGACGTCGTCGAAAGCGGTCATGCCAGCCACTGCGGTGCGCCAGGCCGCGAGCGCCCCGTCCTTGTCGCCGCCGAGCGTCCGCGTCGCAGAGGCCGAGAAATCGCCCGTGCAGGTCTGCCCAACCACGCGGCGGCCGATCGCGCGCTCATACTCCACGGTCAGCATCTGCGACCACCAGCCGGGCACGCCGTGCTCTTGGTGGAGCTTTGCCGCGATCTCCTTGTGCGGCAGTGTCACTGCACCCATGCCGTCGAGCAGCCGGCGCCATTCGGGCCATGTCCTGCCCGTGGCCGCCGCGATCGCCTCGTCCGAATATTGTGCCTGTGCCATGGTGGTCCTCTCCGCCGTCAGCATGGCCTTGCCATTACCGATGCGCAATCCATGCCTCGTGACCGCGCATGCTCGTTTCACTTCGAAAACATGATAAGCCGTTGACCGCAAGCGACGGTTTCGACTCGAACAGGAACCGCGTTGCACGGGGTCGCCTTAAAACTGTTGCGCAACAGGAGGGCGAGGAATGGCCATTAGTGATCATGTCGACCTGCCGACCTTCATCGAAGGCGTGAAAAGGCGCAATCCGGGGCAGGATGAATTCGTCCAGGCGGTGCAGGAGGTCGCCGAGGATATTTTCGACTTCATCGCCGACAAGGAAGAATATCACCACTACCAGATTCTCCGGCGCATCGCCGAGCCCGACCGGGTGATCTCGTTCCGTGTCTGCTGGGAGGACGACAAGGGCAATATCCGCGTGCAGCGCGGATGGCGCGTGCAGAACAACAACGCGATCGGTCCGTACAAGGGCGGCATCCGCTTCCACCCCTCGGTCACCGAGAGCGTCCTCAAGTTCCTCGCCTTCGAGCAGACCTTCAAGAATGCGCTCACCGGCCTGCCGATGGGCGGCGGCAAGGGCGGCGCCAACTTCAATCCCAAGGGCAAGAGCGATCACGAGGTGATGCGCTTCTGCCAGAGCTTCATGACCGAGCTCTATCGCCATGTCGGCGCCGATGTCGACGTGCCCGCGGGCGATATCGGCGTGGGTGCGCGCGAGATCGGCTATATGTTCGGCCAGTACAAGCGCATCACCAACCAGTTCACCGGCGTGCTGACGGGCAAGGGCATCGAATTCGGCGGCTCGCTCATCCGTCCCGAGGCGACGGGCTATGGCGCGACCTATTTCCTCCAGAACATGCTGAGGACGCGGGGCCGCGACCTGAGCGGAGTGACCGCGGTCATCTCGGGCTCGGGCAACGTCGCGACGCATGCGGCGGAAAAGGTGACGCATCTCGGTGGCAAGGTCGTGACGCTTTCCGACAGCGAGGGCTTCGTCCACGACCCCGACGGGATCGATCTGGAGAAGATCAACTGGGTCAAGGCGCACAAGACGCGACGGCGCGGGCGCATTGCCGACTATGCCGCGGAGTTCAAGACCGCGACCTTCCATGAGGGCAAGACCCCCTGGGCCGTCCCGTGCGATGTGGCGCTGCCCTGCGCCACGCAAAACGAGCTGCTCGGCGAGGATGCGCGCACGCTTGTGAAGAATGGCTGTTTCGCGGTGTCGGAGGGCGCGAACATGCCCACCGATCTGGAGGGGGTGCACGTCTTCAAGGACGCCCGGATCCTCTACGCGCCGGGCAAGGCGGCCAATGCGGGCGGCGTCGCGGTCTCCGGGCTCGAGATGAGCCAGAATTCCGAACGCCGTTCGTGGAAGGAAGCGGAACTTCAGCAGCTTCTGCTCGATATCATGGAAGGCATCCATGACAGCTGCCTGCGCTATGGCCGCGTGTCCGACGATTATGTCGACTATGTCCGCGGCGCGAATATCGCGGGCTTCAAGAAGGTTGCCGACGCCATGCTTGCCTATGGCGTAGTCTGAAGGATCGGCGGGCGGGCCGCGACGGCCTTGCCTTTGTTTCGCTGCCGGCCATAATGCCCGCGGGGCTGGATCGGAGCGCGCCTTGGCGTATCGCCTGAAACGCAGCGACAGGTCGATCGAAGCGGCGGTGCGCCGTATCGTCGACGAACAGGCCGACGCGGCGCTGAAGGACCTCTCGGACTCCGGCGTCGATCGTGTCGAGACGGTTCATTCGGCGCGCAAGCATTGCAAGCAGCTGCGTGCATTGATCCGGCTCATCCGCCCGGGCTTTTCGGCCTATGCCGAAGCCAATGCCCGATTGCGCGCGCTCGCCGCGCCACTGGCGGTGGCGCGCGACGCCGATGTGATGATCGAAACCCACGACGCGATCGTCGCGCATTGTCCGGCGATCGACGCCTCCGCATGCGCCGTGATCCGCCGCGGCCTCGTGCATAACCGCAAGGCGCTGGACGCGGTCGTCGACCTCGACATGCGGCTTGCGGCTTTTGCCGAGGATCTGGAGGCGTTGCGCGCCGATGCCGCGCACTGGGAGCTTGACGGGGATGGCTTCGACGCGGTCGCGCAAGGCCTCGCGCGCGCCTATCGCCGCGGGCGCAAGGCGATGAAGCGCGCGGCGGGCAGCGATGATCCCGACGATTATCATGACTGGCGCAAGGCGGTGAAATATCACTGGTACCATACGCGGTTGCTGGGGCCGATGTGGCCCGCCGAAATGGCGGTGCACATCGAGGCGGCGAAACAACTCGGCGAATTGCTGGGCCATCACCATGATTTCGCGGTGCTCGATCGTGCGCTTGCGGCGCATCCTGACGAATATGGTGGGGAGGGCGCGACTGCACCATTCCGTGCGGCGCTGGCGCAACGCACCAGGGAGGTTGCACAGCAGGCGCTCGCCGATGGGCGCTTGCTGCTGAGCGAGCCGCCCGACGTGCTCACCGCGCGCTGGCGCGGCTATTGGCGCGTCTGGCGCGACGCGTCCGAGGGATCGGGCGATGGCGACTGAGATCGAGCGCAAGTTTCTTGCTGCCGGCGATGGCTGGAGGGACGCCGCGATCTCGGTGAAGGCGATTCGGCAGGGCTATATTGCGCAGGGCGCCACCGCGTCGGTGCGTGTCCGCGTCACCGACAATGCCGCCGCGACATTGACGATCAAGGCCGAACGCAGTGGCCCGGCGCGGCTCGAATTCGAATATGTCATCCCGGTGCCGGATGCCGAGGCGCTGCTCGCGCTCGCTGGCGCGCATATCCTCGCCAAGCGCCGTCACATCGTGCCGGCGGCGGAGCACGACCTCGTCTGGGAGGTCGACGTCTTCGAGGGGCGGCATGCGGGGCTGGTGCTGGCCGAGATCGAACTCGATCAACCAGGCCGCGCGGTCGTACTGCCCGACTGGATCGGCCGCGAGGTGACCGACGATCCGCGTTACTATAATGAAGCGCTGGCAACCGCTGACGGGATGGCGGACACGCCATTGGCCTGACCCCGCTGGACGCGCCATCGCCGCACGGATCAGCGCGCGCTTGACTCCGCTGCAGAGCCCCCCTATTGGGGCTGACATTCCGAAACCCCGGCTCTCCGGCGGCGCTATCTTGCGCTCGCCGCGTTTGTGCGTTTCGGGATTGACGCGTTGAGATGGGCGGTTCTGCCAGGGCCGTCTGTGGAGCAGGAGAAAGACGAAGATGGCACGTATTGCGGGTGTCAACATCCCGACCAACAAGCGCGTTCTGATCGCGCTTCAGTATATTCACGGAATCGGCCCGGCCAAGGCCCAGCAGATCATTGACCAGCTCGGCATCACGCCCGAGCGGCGGGTTCAGGATCTGTCGGACCAGGAAGTGCTCCAGATCCGTGAAACGATCGACGCCAACCACACGGTGGAAGGTGACCTTCGTCGCGAGACCGCGATGAACATCAAGCGCCTGATGGATCTGGCCTGCTATCGCGGCCTGCGCCATCGCAAGGGCCTGCCCGTCCGCGGCCAGCGCACGCACACCAATGCGCGCACCCGCAAGGGCAAGGCGAAGCCGATCGCCGGCAAGAAGAAGTAAGCCGCCGGCTTACGCTACGGTCACCACCAGGTAGGGACGTAAAGATATGGCACGCGAACCTCAGCGCCTTCGTCGGCGCGAGCGCAAGAACATCACCGCCGGCGTCGCGCATGTGAACGCCAGCTTCAACAACACCATGATCACCATAACCGACGCGCAGGGCAATGCGATTTCCTGGTCGTCGGCGGGCATGATGGGCTTCAAGGGCAGCCGCAAGTCGACGCCCTATGCCGCCCAGGTTGCCGCCGAGGACGCGGGTCGCAAGGCCGCCGAGCACGGCGTCCGCACGCTCGAGGTCGAGGTCAAGGGCCCGGGTTCGGGCCGCGAATCGGCGCTTCGTGCGCTGCAGGCGGTCGGCTTCAACATCACGTCGATCCGCGACGTGACGCCGATCCCCCACAACGGCGTCCGCCCCTCCAAGCGTCGTCGCGTCTGATGTGAACTTCGCAGGGGTCGTCCGCAAGGACGGCCCTTTCGACCTGAAATCTTCCGGCCGGAGCGCCCCCCGCTCCCGCCCAACGCCAAGGGGAAGCCCGTGTCTGTCAACGTCAAGAACTGGCAGGAATTGAAGAAACCCAATGGCCTGGAGAAGAAGGCTGGCGGCGACGCCAAGCGCAAGGCCGCGTTCGTCGCGGAGCCGCTCGAGCGCGGCTTCGGCCTGACGCTCGGCAACGCGCTGCGCCGCGTTCTCCTCTCCTCGCTGCAGGGCGCCGCGGTCACCTCGATCAAGATCGAGAATGTGCTGCATGAGTTCTCGTCGCTTGCGGGTGTCCGCGAGGACGTGACCGACATCGTCCTCAACGTGAAGCAGATCGCGCTCAAGATGGAGAGCGAGGGCGCCAAGCGCCTGCAGCTTTCCGCGACCGGCCCCGCCGAAGTCACCGCGGGCATGATCTCGGTGTCGGGCGATATCGAGGTGATGAACCCCGATCTCGTCATCTGCCACCTCGACGAGGGCGCCACGCTCAACATGGAACTCGTCGCGGACACCGGCAAGGGCTATGTCCCCGCCGCCGCGAACCGTCCCGCGGACGCGCCGATCGGCCTGATCCCCGTCGACGCGCTCTACTCGCCGGTGCGCCAGGTCGCGTACAAGGTGGAGAACACGCGCGTCGGTCAGGAACTCGACTATGACAAGTTGACTCTGACGATCGAGACCGACGGCACCGTCACCCCCGATGACGCGCTCGCCTATGGCGCGCGCATCCTGCAGGACCAGCTCCAGCTCTTCGTCCACTTCGACGAGGGGCTGGCTGCGCCGACCGCGACGATCGGCGTTGCCGCGCCGTCGGCCGCGGAAACCGAGAGCGACACCAACCAGCTCAACCGTTACCTGCTCAAGAAGGTCGACGAGCTCGAACTGTCGGTGCGTTCGGCCAACTGCCTCAAGAACGACAACATCATCTATATCGGCGATCTGGTCCAGAAGACCGAGGCCGAGATGCTGCGCACGCCGAACTTCGGCCGCAAGTCGCTCAACGAGATCAAGGAAGTCCTCTCCAGCATGGGCCTGCGCCTCGGCATGGAGATTCCCGGCTGGCCGCCTGAGAATATCGAGGAAATGGCCAAGAAGCTGGAACAGGAAATCCTCGGCTGATGATTGATCCTCCCTGAGCTTGCTCGGGGAGGTGGCGGCCCGAAGGGCCGACGGAGGGGTGACGCTCGGAGTCGACCCCTCCACCGGCTTCGCCGGTCCCCCTCCCCAAGCAAGCTTGGGGCGGGTTTCAAAAAGGGGTATGGGCGGTGCCCCGTTTTCACCGCCTGGCCGGGAGTACCTTGAACGGCTCCCGAACGAACGAAGGAAGAAGAATATGCGTCATCGCGTAGGCGGCCGCAAACTGCAGCGGACCTCGTCACACCGTACCGCCATGTTCCGCAACATGGCAGCGGCGCTCATCAAGCATGAGCAGATCATGACCACGACGGCCAAGGCGAAGGAGCTTCGCCCCTATGTCGAAAAGCTGATCACGCTCGCCAAGAAGGGCGGCCTTTCGAACCGTCGTCTGGCGCATGCGCGGCTGCTCGACGACGCGCAGCTCAAGAAGCTGTTCGACGTCCTTGCCGAGCGCTACAAGGACCGCAACGGCGGTTATACGCGCGTCATCAAGGCCGGTTTCCGCGCCTCGGACGCGGCGCCTGTAGCGTATATCGAGCTGGTCGACCGCGACGTCTCGGCCAAGGGCCAGGATTCGGGTCCGGTGCTCGGTGACGACGACATGGACGAAGCGGCGTAATCGCTTAGGTTCAGCAAGAATACGGAAGGGGCCTCGCGGAAACGCGGGGCCTTTTTTGTTGGGGGGGGG